>NZ_JBFRYH010000004.1:0-60728 GCF_040984445.1 Streptococcus handemini | reverse complement strand
TGAACCATCTCTGGAGTGAATTGACTAAAAATAGCCTGACGAACTCCCTTAGCTTTCTTGCGTTTATAGGTGATAGTTTCTGTTTCAACTGGGTAAGTCAGCGTCTTCCTCTAGGAGACTCTCCTCATCAAACAAGCTCAACTGACCAGGTTGATACACAACCTTCTCTGATGACTTACCGTAGAGTTTTTGAGTCAGATAAGCCACCTGTTCACGAAGGAGGGCAAGTTCATTGGTAAGCTGTTGGTTAACAGCTGCTTGTTGTTTAATAATGGCTACTAACTCTTCCATAGTCTCATCCTCCTGTTTTCTTTATTATACCGAAAAGAAAGTCATGATTTCAATAGAAATCACGACTTTTTGAAGCATTTATTTTGGGAAAGGCGGAAAATCCTTTCATCAGCCAGTCAACTTGTTCAGATGTTAGGGCTTTGACTTCATTTTCATCACTTGGCCAGGTCAATTTCCCATTCTCAAAGCGTTTGTAAAGCAACCAAAATCCTTGTCCGTCCCAGTAAAGAGCTTTGAGGCGGTCTTTTCGACCTCCACAGAAAAGATAAACCTGACCTGAGAAGGGATCCAAGTTGAACTGACTTTTGACAAGAAAGGCAAGAGAGTCAATGCCCTGACGCATATCTGTTTTCCCACAAACCAAGTAAACTTGTCCTAAATCACTGAGTCGGATGGTCATAGACTAGTACCTTATCCAAGATTGTTTCCAATACCTCCTGGTTGATAGATTGGAAGAATGTGACTTCCACTTTTCCGAGACGAATTTTCATCAGAATATCGTTTCTGCTTTTCTTTTCAAAGCGTCGAGATTGGGGAACAGTCAATGGGACGATGGGGTGTGACATAAAAAATCCTCCAGTTTTGTTTTTATAACAGTATACTGGAGAACTGACAATCTCGGTAGATACCTCGTTATGGGGCGCTTACGTTTTATATTGGATTTTTTAAAATAATCTATGCGAATTCGATTGAAATGACATATGGATATTCACTTTATAAATGAGGAAAAAGCTATTTCTTCAAATGGTTAAACAGACCAAAAGGAGTAAATATGAAGGAATATTATATATGTTAACGGTGAAAAAGTAAAAGTGAGCTTTGAACAATATAAGTCTTACTGGACGTTAGTGAATCATGAGCACTATGTTTCTCGTAAAGCTATGAGACAAGAAATTCCCTTTTCTGTTTTTGAATCAGATTGCTTTTTGTTACAAAATGTTTTAGACGATGAATCTGCAAATATTGAAAAAATTCTAGAAATGAAGTGGTTATTAGAGGATTTAGAAGAAGCCTTACTCTTTTAAATGATAAAGAGAAGTGTAAAGTTGTGGAATCTATCATTTCAGAAGTTCACATCTTTTCAGAGAGACAACAGAATAGCCAATGGATAAAATCGATTACATTCAAGTTGCCAATTATTCAAAAAGCTATAAAATTATAATTGGGCAGTTTAGATATATCTGAGTGCGTTAGTCTGCTCGTAAAAGCCTAGAAACCTTTGAACGAAAGGGATAGTAAAAAGCCTTGATTGCAAGGCTTTTTGTCGTATAGGGGTAAGTATCAGAGTGAGAGTCGGAGTTGTGATAGTAGGCTTG
Organism: Streptococcus handemini; assembly: GCF_040984445.1. NCBI lineage: Bacteria > Bacillati > Bacillota > Bacilli > Lactobacillales > Streptococcaceae > Streptococcus > Streptococcus handemini. The sequence continues at coordinate 59,121 of NZ_JBFRYH010000004.1, read as the reverse complement.
ATAGCTTGATAGGAGAGTAATTTATTCCCATAGACCATAGGGGTACGTATTTGTTTCCATAAGTAAGTAGTTTGTGAGAATAAATGCATCCTTTTTTATAAATCTTAAACTCAAGAACGGTGTGACCAGGGATGATTTTCAAACTGTTCATGATGAGATGGCATTTACTGGTAGAGGTTAAAAATAAAACAATTAGAATCTGCATTCAGAATTCTGACACAAAATCAGGCATTTTGGTCGCTCGTCAAGTGATGGCATAATTCCCAAATATCAAGGCTTTTTCAGCCGATGCTGATTATCGTAAAAGTTTTGAAGAGATGATGCTTGAAGAATTCCAATGTTCAGTCGATATTTCTGAAAAAATCAAAGAAAGCTGGCAAATCATCCCCAAACATTGGGTTGTCGAGCGGACTTTCGCTTGGGTGAACCACTCTCGAAGATTAGTCAAGGATGTTGAAAAGTCAGTATTTTCGGAAGAGTCGTTGAAATCATTGTTTAAATAGCTTTTCTTTATACCCTTTTGGGGTATAGTGGAATCGATTTTTTAGAGATATCAAGTTTTAGTGTTGACTTTTTTTAAAACTAACGATACCATATAAGGTATGGATACAGATAAAAAAAAGATGATAAACCGGTTGAAACGTGCAGAAGGACAGCTTCGTGGCATTCAAAAAATGATTGAAGAAGATCAAGAGTGTATTGATATCGTGACGCAGTTGAGCGCTGTTCGCTCGAGTATAAACAGTATGATGGGGATTGCGATTGCTCAAAAGGTTCGATCCTGCATAGAGCACCCGTCTGATAATCCTGAGGAACAAGAAGTGCGTTTACAAGAGGCCATTAAGTTAATTGTAAAAAAATAAAAAGAAAGCAAGTAACGGAGAATTTTTCGTTACTTTTTTTTAAATTTTTTATTGACAATATACCCTATAGGGTATATAATGAATGCTGTAAAAGATTGGAGAATGTTATGTCTAAAAAAATTGTTATTATTGGTGGAGTTGCGGGTGGAGCAACAGCTGCAACTAGGTTACGTCGTTTAAGTGAAGAGGATGAAATTGTTTTATTTGAAAAAGGAGAATACATTTCATTTGCGAATTGCGGTCTTCCCTATCATGTAGGAGACGTAATTAAGGAACGTGAAAATTTGTTGCTTCAAACAATTGATGGTATGAATCAACAGTATGGTTTGGATGTCAGAAATTTTTCTGAAGTGATAGAGATTGACCCGCAAAGCAAGAATGTGACGGTTGTTCACCATCAAACAGGTGAACGCTATGTTGAATATTACGATAAGCTTATCATATCAACAGGAGCAAAAGCAATCGTGCCTCCGATTGATGGGCTGGAACAATCTGAAAATGTCTTTAGTTTAAGAAATATTCCGGATATGGACCAAATTAAGGCTTATATTGCAGAAAACACTATCCGTACGGCGACAGTCGTTGGGGGTGGTTTCATCGGTCTAGAAATGATGGAAAATCTTATTGAGCTAGGAATTCAGGTTCAATTGATTGAAATGGCACCACAAGTGATGCCGACTCTCGACATAGAAATGGCGCAAATGGTCCACTCACAAATAAATATCCATGGGGTAAATCTGATTTTGAGTGATGGAGTAAAAGAGTTTCGCAAAAAAGGGAAAGAGCTACTTCTAGCGAGCGGTAAAATCCTACAAACCGATCTGACCATTTTGTCTATCGGGGTTCTTCCGGAAAATACGTTGGCAAAATCTGCTGGTCTAGAATTGGGATTTAAAGGTGGTATCAAAGTAAATCAGCAGATGCAAACGAGTGCGCCAGATATTTTTGCCATTGGTGACGCTATCGAGGTGGTTGATTTAGTTAGTGGCAAGCCGACGCATATTCCACTTGCGTGGCCAGCAAATCGTCAAGGCAGACTAGTTGCGGATATCATAAATGGTATTGATGCATCCTATCTAGGGACACAAGGCACAGCCGTTGCGAAGGTTTTTGAATTAACAGTAGCAAGCACAGGAAATAGCGAACGGGTATTAAAACAAGCTGGTGTTGACTATGAAGTCATCCATATCCACCCAAACTCCCATGCTGGTTATTACCCAGGAGCTTCTCCAATCGCCCTCAAACTCTTATTTGGTAAAGACGGAAAGATACTAGGAGCTCAGGCGATTGGGACAGAAGGAGTAGAAAAACGAATCGATGTGATTGCAACGGCTATGCGTTTTGGGGCAAGTGCCGACCAACTTGCAAGTATTGAATTATCCTATGCTCCACCGTATTCATCTGCCAAAGATCCTGTCAATATGTTGGGCTACACGGCTGACAATATTCTTTCAGGTAAGGTGACAACCTTCCAATGGTCGCAGGTTGATGATTTGGTAAGTAAAAATGCCTTTTTCTTGGACGTTCGAGAAGAATTTGAATTAGCAACTGGAATAATTGAAGCAAGTCGTCAAATCCCATTAAATCAGTTACGCCATCATTTGGAAGAATTACCAAAGGATCAAACCATTTATGTTTTTTGTCAAGTTGGGCTTCGAGGATACAATGCCGCACGGCTGCTAAGTCAGGCCGGCTTTGATGTGAAAAATTTAGATGGGGGCTATAAAACTTACAAAGCCGCAAAATATCAATTGAAACCAATCTTCTTTGATTATTCAAATCAGACGGCTGATGTGAATACAGTCATGGAAGAACCATCAGAAACCATTCGGTTAGATGCTTGCGGCTTACAATGCCCAGGACCAATCTTAAAAGTAAGAGAAAATATTGATAAAATGTCTATTGGGCAAAAGATGAAGGTTGAAGCAAGTGACTTTGGTTTTAGTGCAGATATTGAAGCCTGGTGTCAAAATACGGGCAACACTCTCGTATCCAATAAGATTGAAAATGGAAGAGTAGTTGCGACAATTGCTAAAGGAAAGTCTACTCATTTAGAGACTGAAGTGATGAAAATGCCTTCGTTAGGTCAAGAAGGGGTCTTACAAGAAAGAAAAGATGGTGCAACGATGGTTGTATTCAGTGGTGACTTAGATAAGGCCTTAGCCTCAATGATTATTGCATCGGGAGCGGCAGCCTATGGGAAAACGGTGACAATGTTCTTTACCTTCTGGGGGATTTCTATCTTGAAAAAGCATAAAGTAAAAAAGTCCGGCTTGGCTAAGCTATTTGATATCATGCTACCTTCTAAAGCAGATAAACTACCTCTTTCGCAGATGAATATGGCGGGAATGGGAGCCGCTATGATTAAACATATCATGAAAGAGAAAAATGTTGATTCTCTCCCAGATATGATTGAACGAGCACACCAACTAGGAGTAAAATTTGTAGCCTGTACGATGAGCATGGATTTAATGGGGATTGAAAAAGACGAATTATTTGATTTTGTTGAATATGGCGGTGTTGCCACCTTTATCGGTGATAGTGAGCAGGCTAATATGCAATTGTTTATTTAAAGTGTATAGGCCTATCTATTCCTACGATTTGCGATGGTAACGGATATATTGATAGAGGCATCTGAATTTTTACATAAATCATACGCAAACTATATAAAGTCAAAAAGAATATACGAACATTCCTCTTATTGTTAGCATATTCTTTTTGCTATTTCTGTGCTTATTTCTACTCTTTTCTCCATATGTATCTGTTTTCTAGAGAACATGCACTAATCATATCGCCAGAGATCTTTGACTACGTAAAATCACAGACTGCATATAAAGAGAAATACAATCACATTTCAGTCTTAGATTTAAGTAAAGTGATGATTTGTGGTGGCTGTGGTAGTAAACTCACAAGAGTTGTTATTCATTCTACAACTTACAATGATAAAGTGTGGATTTGCAAACGAAGTCGTAAGGGTAAAAATCACTGGAATATTCCTTTATGTATACGAAGAATATCTCCAAAAAATGGGAAGCACTCAGGTATGGCATAAGTATCAAATAAATTTATCTATTTTATGAAGAAAAAAGAATATTAGAGAATTAATTTTTATGAATTGTTCTATTTAGCTTGACAAAAAATAGATTATCAAGTAAACTGATAACTAAGTTATCAAACAGAAAGAAACGAGGTGATACAGTGACGGATTTAAAAGGTTATGAACTGACACATAAAAACATTTTAGATAGTGGAAAAGCAAACTTTTTGAAGGATGGCTATGAACGAGCAAATTTAAGAAAAATTTGTAAGGATGCTGGAGTTACTACGGGAGCATTTTACCGTCATTTTGAAGACAAAGAAAATTTATTTTTTACCTTGGTTGAGCCGCTTGCTAATGCTATTTTAGAGTTTTATTCAAAAAATGAAACAGAATTCTTTCAAAATTTGGAAAATGATGACCTAGAAGGTTTAATTCACATCAAAAAGCAAGCGTCAGTAGACATTGCTTTGTATCTTTTTAAAAATAGGGATATATTTGAGCTGTTAATGTATAAATCGTATGGCACAAAATATGCTAATTTTACGGATCAGTTGGTTGAGCTTGAGGATAAAAACCAAAAGAAAGTATGTCACATGTTAACCGTTAAAAAACAAGTTATTGAAATTCCAGAAATTACAGTTCATTTATTGAATCATACCTATATCAGTTCCTTAAGTGAGATAATCATGCATTCTGAGACAGAAGATGAACTGAAAGTGAACTCAAAAATTATTTCAGAGTTTTTCAATGTTGGATGGAAAAATTTAATTGGTTTTTAGTCTATGAGGGCCACTATTTTTAAGCCCTTGTTTTTTAAAAACAAGTGATAACTAAGTTATCTTATCGGGTGATTTTGAGGGGGTGTTAAGAATATCAGACAAAATAGTGTGAAAAGAATAAGAAAGTAAAGGTAATGTCAGAAGTTTCAAATAAACCGATAGTTACCTATAAAAAAAGCATAAGGAGATGTATACAAATGAATCAAGATATGAAAGAACAATTACTTCACAAAAGACCGATAGAGTTACTCTTTCAGCTATCCATTCCTGCAGTTATTGGAATGATGGTTATCGGTTTTTATCCGTTAATGGATGGAATATTTGCGGGAAAAATTATGGGACAAGCAGCTATGACAGCTTGTGGAGTTGCAGCACCACTTACGTTTTTTAACAATGGTGTTTCAACGTTACTTGGTGTAGGATCTGCCTCTGTTCTCTCAAGAGCAATTGGAAAAGGCGAGCAGAAAACAGTTGATAAAATTATGGGAAACCTGATTTTTGGGGTAATTGTATTTTCGACAATCATTACAGTCGGAGGAATAATTCTTGCGCCTCATTTTTTATCCATGATAGGAGCAACAGGTGAAATCAAAGCGTACGGTATTCGGTATCTTAGAATCATTTTTATTGGTTCTTTATTTGTAAACTTTACCCAGTCTGCCAATATGGTTATGCGTGGTGAAGGATTGATGAAAAAAGCCATGATGATTATGGGTCTTGGTGCTTTACTCAATATTGTACTGGATCCGATACTGATGATACTTATGGGAGAATACGCTATTGAAGGTGCTGCACTTGCAACGATCACTGCACAGTTTGTCCAAGCTACGGTAACTTTATATTATTTCTTAAGAAAAAGTAAGGTTGTTAAAATTCATAAGATTCAGTCTGACTCGGAAATAAAAAAAGAAATGTTTGGAGTAGGGATGTCAGCTATGATGATGAGCATTTTATTTATGGTTCAACAGACCATGCTTTACAAAATGGCATTTAAGTATGGGGGAGATGCGAATGGAATTTTGATGGCTGCTTCACTTCGTGTATATGCTTTTTCCTTTATTCCGCTTTGGGGAATGAGCCAAGGTCTCCAACCAGTTGTTGGAACTAATTTTGGGGCAAAACAATATGATAGAATAAGACAAGCTATGAGAGTATTTTCCATTGGCGGACTTGTTCTTGCAGGAATATTTTGGATTCCATCATTGCTATTTCCAAGCCAGATCCTTTCTTTGTTTGGAGTAGAGGAAAGCATTATTGCGCAAGGGGTTGGAAATTTTAGACTATTTTATTCTGTCTTTATCTTGTATGGAATAATGGTTATGGCGATTACCTTCTTCCAATCAATTGGAAACGGGAAGAAAGCAGGCATTATTGTCATGCTTAGACAATTATTCCTATTCGTTCCTGCCATGATTCTTTTACCGATGGTATTTGGGATAAAAGCAGTATGGTTTACCCAGCCACTAATAGATTTCATCATGATTTTGGTTGGAGTATTTATGATGTTAGGAGAATTGAAAAAGCTAGGTAGTGAGACATTGCGATAGTATAGAAGAGAGGACAGGGGAAATGGATTGATAAAAGATACAACGCTTAATATATAGTATTGAATGGTTGCTTTCTTCATTTGAGTCATCAGTTTCCATTTATCAATTTAACTCAAATAGTCTAGGCTAGTTATTCATGATGATTTGCCTAGACTATTTTGTTGCGATGTAGGACTAAATAGATCTACAATCAAGAAGGGTGAAAAAAGGAGTTTGTGTTTCTCTTGAGTATAATAGGTTACATTAAACTAGACAGACTTTATAAAGTGTTTTAAACTAAAAGTGCCGTGTCTATCTTATCTACATCGTTGGGATTGTTTTTTCAAGTTATTGTCCTAAGTAGGATAAAAATTTTTTATTTTCTAATAGAGAATATTTAATAGTCTTTACCTATCACATATGATAGAAAATTTGTATTTGTCAGTCGCTTCAATTTTGTCTAAAATAAAGGAAAGAAAAGGAGGTCAGGCGATGACAACTTTACAGGATGCTTATCAGATTTTTAAAGAGGCTAAATTAGTGAATCTCACTCATCAGATAAATGAGAATAGTCCTCATTTCCCTGCCTTGCCAGCATTAGAGAAGAAGGATCTTTTTACTTTGCAGGATGGGTTCCATGTACAACAATTTAGCGTTGTTGGTCAATACGGTACACATATTGATGCCCCTATTCACTTCGTTGAGGGTGGTAAATGGTTAGACGAGCTTGCTTTAGAAGATCTACTATTGCCTCTTTTTGTGATTGATAAATCAGAGGCAGTTGCCGCGAATCCCAACTATGAATTGAGTAAACAAGATGTTCTTGATTTTGAAGCTGTACATGGTCAAATCCAAGCAGGTAGTTTTGTTGCCTTTAGAAGCGATTGGCATAAACGTTGGCCAGACCAAGATGCTATGAGAAACCTCGATGATAAGGGAGCTCAGCAAACTCCGGGTTGGAGTCGTGAAGCATTAGAGTTCTTGATTCACGAGCGTCATGTTAAAGCTCTTGGTCATGAAACCTTGGATACCGATAGTGGTCAAGCTGCGTATGCTAATGGTGGCAGTCTCCACCAAGAGTATTATTTACTTGAGCAAGGGATTTATCAGATTGAAGTCTTAGCCAACTTAGATCAAGTACCAGCAACAGGTAGTATCATTTCGATTGCTTATCCTAACTGGGATAAGGCAACTGGTTCGCCAGTCCGTGCGATAGCCTACGTTTCTGAATAAAATAGAAGAGAGGGATGATGAATATGACTAGGGATTATTCTTTTGAAACCAAGCAACTTCATGCAGGACAAATCATTGATCCTACAACTAAATCACGAGCAGTGCCCATTTATCAAACGACCTCTTTTGTCTTTGATAGTGCACAAGAAGCAGAAGATATTTTTGCTCTTCGCAAACCTGCCAATATCTATACTCGGATTACCAATCCTACGACGGCTGTTTTTGAAGAGAGAATGGCTGTGCTAGAAGGTGGAGTTGGTAGTCTTGCTACGGCTTCAGGTATGGCGGCTATTACGTATACTGCACTAGCACTTGCTCATGCAGGAGATCATATTGTGTCTGCGACGACAGTTTATGGTGGAACCTTTAATCTTCTTAGTGAAACCCTGCCCCGTTATGGCATTACCACAAGCTTTGTCGATGTGGCAGATTATGAGGCTATCGACCAAGCGATCCAGAAAAATACGAAGTTTCTTTTGGCTGAAACCCTAGGTAATCCTCTTGGGAATGTCGCAGATTTGGAGAAATTAGCTGAGATTGCCCATAAACATCAGATTCCATTGGTTGTCGATAATACCTTTGGGACCCCCTACCTTATCAACGTTTTCTCCCATGGGGTTGATATCGCTATTCATTCTGCAACCAAGTTTATCGGTGGTCATGGAACTACGATTGGTGGTGTGATTGTTGATTCTGGTCGTTTTGATTGGGAAGCGTCTGGTAAATTCCCACAGTTTGTTGAGCTTGATCCGTCTTATCATGGATTGTCTTACACGAAAGATGTCGGGGCAGCGGCGTTTATCACAGCTGTTCGTACACAGTTACTCCGGGATACAGGAGCTTGCATTTCGCCGTTTAATGCCTTCCTCCTAACACAAGGTTTAGAAACCCTATCCTTACGTGTGGAACGGCATGTCGAAAATGCTAAGGCAGTAGCTGAATATTTAGAGAAACACCCTAAAGTAAGGAAAGTGAATTATGCTAGTTTGCCTTCAAGTCCCTACTATGATTTAGCTCAGAAGTATTTGCCATTGGGGGCAAGTTCTATCTTTAGCTTTGAAGTTGAGGGTGGTGCAATAGAATCTCGCAGGGTGATTGATAACTTGGAAATCTTCTCCAACTTAGCAAATGTTGCAGATGCAAAATCATTAGTGGTTCATCCTGCTACGACAACTCATGGTCAGATGTCTGAAGAAGACTTACTCGCTTGTGGTATCAATCCAAGCCAGATTCGATTATCGATCGGCTTAGAGAACGTTAAGGATTTAATTGAAGATTTACAGATTGCCTTGGATAAAGCATTTGAGAATGAATAAATTAAAGGTGTCAAGATCGCGAAAACTAGGCAGTAAAAAAGTTAGGTAATTCCAAGGTATGATTCTCCCTACTCAAGGGAGCATACCTTTTACTATTTCTTCAGTTCTATCGTAGTTATATTGGTCAATGTATTCCTTATTTTCCCACATCGGTATTGTAGAATGCTTGAATGGTAGGCTATAAGAGTAGCAATTTCCTATTGAAGAAGATTTAATGACTATTCAGGAAATAGATAAATATTTTTATAAATAAGTGGTATACTATCCTTAATACAAATGGATACGTAGCTTAAATTTCTTATAAATTTAAGCTAAATATGGCTGTGTTGCACTAGTAAGGAGTTTGATAATGAGTATTTTAAAAAATAGTTGTCGACTAATGATATCAATTATTTGCTTCATATTTTTAAGTGTTTTTATCCAATCTCCGATTATTTCTTGGCTAGATGATGATAGGATTGGAATTAGACATTTATCATCATTTAGTAGTAATGTTGTACGAGTTTGCTTGTTTTTGGGGCTACTACTTATATCTTTGCTTCTGATCCATATTTATGGCAAAAAAATGAGTATTAACCTAAAGGATCAGATTTATGGTAGGATAAACTGGAATAACGTAAAATATATTTCTAAATATTATATGACAACTATTTTAATAACGCTGATTGTTATCATTTTTACTTATTCTAGAGAAGGAAATATTGGTGAACTACCCGATTTTTCAATAAATCCACTCGTTTTTGTGTTGCGTTTATTGACCGCTGTTGTATCACAACCTCTTTTGGAAGAGCTTCTATTCAGAGGTGTTTTACAGGAGAGATTATCACGCTACTCACAGTGGGGAGCACTTGTTTTTAGTTCAATAGTATTCAGTTACTCTCATGATTATCAAACGATTTTGAATTTTCATTTATTTAGTTCTTTCATGTACGGACTAGTTTATATGAAGACGAAAAATGTTAAAAGCGCAATTTTTCTACATTCGCTTCAGAATCTGATGGTTATAGTATCTATTATACTGCTCAACTAAAACAAGCAGTAATGCTTGGTCAAAAGCATTGGACTGTCCTATATTAAAAATAGGAAATACTCTCTTAAAGAAAGTTTGCTTTTTGAGCAGTAGAAGTTCACTATTTAGGAAAGTTAGATGACGGTTTAGGAAATAAGGCTAATAGTTTAGGTCTATATGTTATACTAAACTTGTTAAGGTTGGAAACAGACAACTAAGTTGAGTTTATTAGACGTGTTGCTTAACGTGAGATAGCTGAGATGCAAGGAGGAGGAATAATCAATGCAAAGATTTAAAAATATCATGAAGTTAGTCGCTCTCATCATACTAAGTATACTCATCAATGTATTTCCTATGAGACTGATTGGGACGCAAGAGAGAACGGCAGAACCGATGAGATGGCTAGCGAGTATCGGTTATTTAATTGTGGCGATATCCATTGTCGTAATGGTGTGGAAACAGTATCAAAAGAAATCGAATCATCAACAACCATTCACATTTACTTGGAAAGATTTTGGGGTTGCCCTACTCTTTTATCTTGCCACTCGTGTCGTAGCCATCGGTGGGACAATCCTTATTCAACTGGTCACAGGCAATCAAACTTCTGCGAATGATGCGGCCTTGCTTGCGACAAATGAGCAGGTGATGAAGATGTTTCCACTGTATTTCATAGCCTTTCATGCTGCAATCGGTGTGTTTGCACCAATCATGGAAGAATTGATATTTAGAGGTTTTTTTAGTCGCTATTTCTTCAAGGAACACCATAAATGGTTGAAGTTACTGGTCAGCTCCTCTATTTTTGCTATCCTACATGTTGTTTATCCGATTGAATTTATTACTTATTTTTTACTCGGTGCGATATTCTATCTTGCCTATGCTCGTCGAGGGAATATTGTTGATTCGATTGCTGTTCATCTTCTGAACAATAGCTTGTTAGTTATTTTTTCTGTGGTGAATTATTTGTTGCTACTGTTTAGTTAACATGGAAGGTAGCAATGGGCGTGTCGGCAGTTGGCATGCCATTCGTAATCTGACGTCCAGTACATAACATGACAACAGGTCATGAGGTGGTTGGACTTATCTAGCGATAGAGCAGTTCGCTTTATCGTTTTTTGTGTTTTTAGCGCAGATAGTGGAAAAAATGGCAAAATGACGATGTTATAATCCATCAATATGATAGGGAACACCCAGATAAGAATAGGCTCATAATATGCAAGAGATTTTAAGATAAGTTTTTGTCAATTTCTTGAAAAAAGAGTATAATAGTATAGATATGCAAGAAATTGCAAGACTGTAATTCGACTTGGGACTCCAAGGACCGTTAGTAAAAAATAGAATGAAGGAGTTATCATGAGTGATATCAAAATTATGGCTTTGGGCGGTGTGAGAGAGAATGGGAAAAACCTCTACATCGCTGAAGTCAATGGCATGATTTTCGTCTTAGATGCGGGATTAAAATATCCAGAAAATGAGCAACTAGGCGTTGATGTAATTGTGCCAAATGTCGAGTACTTGGTGGAAAATAAGGAGCGGGTAGCAGGAATCTTCCTGACCCATGGACATGCGGATGCGATTGGGGCCTTGCCGTATGTATTGGAAAATGTGAGAGTACCAGTATTTGGCTCACATTTGACCATTGAATTAGCGAAATTGGTCGTGAAAAATTATAATGCAACCAAGAAATTTAAAGATTTCCATGTGATCAATGCAGGGTCTGAAATTGATTTTGGTGCTTCTGTTGTTTCTTTCTTTAAAACAACTCACTCTATTCCAGAAAGTTTAGGAGTGGTTGTTAAGACAGATGAAGGTAATATCGTCTATACAGGCGATTTCAAGTTTGACCAGGCAGCTGATCCCTTTTACAAGACTGATTTTGGACGTTTAGCAGAAATAGGAAATGAAGGAGTTCTAGCCCTCTTATCTGATTCAGCCAATGCAGATAGCAATATTCAAGTAGCAAGTATGCATGAAGAAGCAGAAGAAATTCTCAATACCATTGCGGATTGGGAAGGGCGTGTCATTGTTGCAGCGGTTGCAAGTAATATCGTGCGAATCCAGCAAATCTTTGATGCTGCTGAAGCAACAGGTCGCCGTATTGTATTGACAGGGCATGATGTGGAGAATATTGTCCGCACAGCCATTGATTTGAAAAAATTGCGGTTGGTTAGCGAGCGTTTGTTGATTAAACCAAAAGAAATGGCAAAATTTGACGATAATGAATTGATTATCTTGGAAACAGGTCGGATGGGCGAGCCCTTGAATGGTTTGCGTAAGATGTCGATTGGCCGCCACCGATATGTGGAAATCAAGGACGGTGATTTAGTTTATATTGTGACAACGCCAACCATTTCAAAAGAGGCAGTTGTTGCGCGTGTAGAAAACATGATTTATCAGGCAGGTGGAGTAGTCAAGTCCATTACGAAAAACTTGCGGGTATCTGGACATGGAAATGCACGTGATTTGCAATTGATGCTTAATATCTTGCGTCCTAAGTATTTGTTCCCAGTCCAAGGGGAATATCGTCAGTTAGATGCCCACGCGCGTGCAGCACTTGAAATTGGTCACTATCCAGAAAATATCTTTATCGTCAAACGTGGGGACATCATGAGCTATGAACAAGGAGAATTTGTCCATAATGGCTCTGTTCCAGCGGGTGATGTCATGATTGACGGAAATGCGATTGGTGATGTGGGTAATATCGTGCTTCGTGACCGAAAAATCTTATCAGAAGATGGTATTTTTATCGTAGCCATTACCGTCAATCGCCGTGAGAAACGGATTATTTCAAAAGCCAAGGTCAATACACGTGGATTTGTCTATGTCAAAAAGAGTAGAGACATCTTGCGTGAAGCTTCTGAATTGGTCAATACAACTGTCGAAAATTACTTTACCAAGGATACGTTTGACTGGGCAGAACTGAAATCATCTGTCCGAGATGAGCTAGCCAAATACCTCTTTGACCAAACGAAGCGACGTCCGGCTATCCTACCGGTAATTATGGAAGTGAAATAAGATAGTCGTCCAGTTTTAATTGATTACGTCGTTAATGCGTGTTACCTAAAATCAAACCATGATAAAATAACATATATGCAAGAATAGAAAAAGGTGGCACATCACCTTTTTCTATTGAATAAAGGAGAAGATAATGGCTTTAATGAGTATTACCTACTATTCGCAAGTGATGGATCTAGACTTGTCCGTGCAGGTCTTGTATCCAGATAAGGGGCGAGTGAATAATCCTGATGATACAGATATTCCTGTCCTCTATCTCCTGCATGGAATGGGAGGTAGGGATACGACTTGGCTGCGCTTAACCGCCTTGGAGCGCTTGGTGAGAAAAACCAATCTCATCGTTGTCATGCCCGATACCCATAATGGTTGGTATGTCAATACCCAGTATGGCTACCCTTATTTTGACGCCCTGGCAGTAGAATTACCAGCTGTTTTGCAGCGCTTTTTCCCGAATATGACGGACAAACGTGAAAAGACTTTTATTGCAGGTCTGTCGATGGGAGGGTATGGCGCTTTGCGTTTGGCCTTAGAAACCAATCGCTTTTCGTATGCGGCTAGCTTGTCAGGTGCTCTAAGTTTTAAAGATTTTGATCCCAGAAAAGAAAGTATGGGCAGTCTTGCCTATTGGACTGGAACCTTTGGGGAAATGACAGACTGGGAAAGTCTAGATAATCCTCACTCCTTGGTGAATCTCGCTAAAACAGCTGACAAAGACACCAAAATGTATATCTGGTGCGGTGAGCAGGACTTTCTCATCGGTGCAAATGATTTTGTAGCGCAAGCTTTTAAAGACTTGGGCTATGATGTAGACTATCAAACAGCACCAGGTAAGCATGAGTGGTATTATTGGGACAAGCAGCTGGAAGTGATTCTAGCTTGGCTACCGATTGATTTTCAATTGGAAGAACGCTTGAGTTAGGATGATGAATCACTGTGTTTTCCTATTCGAATACTTTATAACATGAAGTAGGAAGTGAGCTAGGACTTGAGTCTAGCCTCGTTGGTACAATAAAGACATGATTATTTTACAAGCGAATAAAATTGAGCGCTCCTTTGCAGGAGAAGTGCTCTTTGAAAATATCAATTTGCAGGTGGACGAACGGGATCGGATTGCCCTTGTGGGGAAAAATGGTGCCGGGAAATCGACCCTGCTGAAAATTTTAGTGGGCGAGGAAGCTCCGACCAGTGGCGAAATCAACCGCAAGAAAGATTTGTCCCTGTCTTATCTGGCGCAAAATAGCCGTTTTGAATCCGAAAATACCATTTATGAGGAAATGATGCAGGTCTTTTCTGCTCTTCGTCAGACTGAAAAGCGTTTGCGGGACATGGAATTGAAAATGGGGGAATTGACAGGAATCGAGCTGGATCAATTGATTCAGACCTATGACAGTCTCTCAGAAGAATTTCGAGTGGCAGGTGGCTTTACCTATGAGGCTGATATTCGGGCCATTTTAAACGGCTTCAAGTTTGACGAGTCCATGTGGCAGATGAAGATCGCAGAGCTTTCGGGTGGTCAAAATACTCGCTTGGCCTTGGCAAAAATGTTGCTTGAAAAGCCTGAATTACTAGTGCTTGATGAGCCGACTAACCATTTGGATATTGAAACCATTGCTTGGTTGGAAAACTATCTCGTGCATTACAAGGGAGCTTTGCTGATTGTCAGTCATGACCGCTATTTCCTTGATAAGGTTGCTACGATTACACTCGATTTGACAGCGACTTCTCTGGACCGTTATGTGGGAAATTACTCAACTTTTGTGGAATTAAAAGAGCAGAAGTTGCTGACTGAGTGGCAAAACTATGAGAAGCAGCAAAAAGAAATTGCCAAGCTAGAAGACTTTGTCCAGAAAAATATCGTTCGAGCTTCCACCACCAAGCGAGCCCAGGCTAGACGTAAGCAACTGGAGAAAATGGAGCGCTTGGATAAGCCGACTTTAGGGCAAAAATCTGCCAACATGGCTTTTCACTCGGATAAGACGTCTGGGAATATTGTCTTAACAGTTGAGCAAGCCGCGGTGGGTTACAATAATGAGATTTTATCGGCACCAATCAGCATTGACCAGCGAAAATTAGATGCCATTGCCATTGTTGGGCCTAACGGTATCGGAAAAACAACCCTCTTAAAATCAATTATTGGTCAGATTCCCTTTGTCAAGGGAGAGGCAAAGTTTGGAGCCAATGTAGAAGTAGGCTACTATGACCAGACCCAATCTGCCTTGACTCCGTCTAATTCGGTGTTAGAAGAGCTATGGTCTGCCTTTCCAACGACTCCTGAAGTAGAGATTCGCAATCGTCTAGGAGCCTTTCTTTTCTCAGGTGATGATGTCAAAAAATCCATCTCTATGCTATCAGGTGGTGAAAAAGCACGTGTTCTCCTTGCAAAATTGTCTATGGAAAACAATAATTTTTTGGTGTTGGATGAGCCGACCAACCACTTGGATATTGATAGCAAGGAGGTTTTGGAAGACGCCTTGATTCAGTATGACGGCACCCTGCTCTTTGTCAGCCATGACCGGTATTTCATCAATCGAGTGGCGACCAAGGTCCTTGAATTGTCCGAGACAGGAAGCACCCTCTACTTGGGCGATTATGATTATTATTTGGAGAAAAAAGAGCAGCAGTCAGTAAGCGCGACAGAGCAAAGAGCAGCAATCAGCGCAACGAGTCCTAGTGGTGCGACTGACTACCAAGCGCAGAAAGAAAACCAAAAAGAGCAACGGAAAATCGCCCGTAGGCTTGAGCAAATCGAAGCAGAGATGGAAGAATTGGAAAAGCGTTCAGCCCAACTCCAAGCTGCCATGTTAGAGACTAATGATGTGGGTGAATTAGCAGATCTCCAAAAGGAAATTGAAGCCCTGATCCTTCAGCAAGACCAATTGATGCAGGAATGGGAAGACTTGGCGGAGAAGTTAGAAGAGATGACGGAAAAATAGGGGAGTGGGACACAATCGTGAGTTCATGGAAAGCGATTGTCCTCACTCCTTTATTGCTCGGTTCGGATGGGAAAATGGAGTGATTTTCTAAGGGTGAGATATGTAGAAGAAACAGAAGATTTTCTCAGAAAAGCAGTTCGACTGATATGGTCAAGCGAGCCAAATTTTGGTATAATGAAGAGAATACACCCTAAAGGATGAGATATGAACTTAGAAGATTTAAAGAAACGCCAAGAGAAGATTCGGAATTTCTCCATTATTGCCCATATTGACCATGGGAAGTCCACCTTGGCAGACCGTATTTTGGAAAAGACAGAGACCGTATCAAGCCGTGAAATGCAGGCTCAGTTGCTAGACAGCATGGACTTGGAGCGTGAACGTGGAATTACTATTAAGCTCAATGCCATTGAGTTGAACTATACTGCAAAGGACGGGGAAACCTATATTTTTCACTTGATTGACACTCCGGGGCATGTCGATTTCACCTATGAAGTGTCGCGGTCGCTGGCTGCCTGTGAAGGTGCGATTTTGGTCGTTGATGCTGCGCAGGGAATCGAAGCTCAGACCCTAGCAAACGTCTATCTAGCCCTAGATAATGATTTGGAAATTTTGCCAATCATCAATAAGATTGACCTGCCTGCGGCAGATCCAGAGCGGGTGCGTCAAGAAATCGAAGATGTCATTGGGTTAGATGCAAGTGAGGCAGTACCGACTTCAGCTAAGGCAGGAATTGGAATTGAAGAGATTTTAGAGCAAATCGTAGAGAAAGTCCCTGCTCCGTCAGGAGATGTGACAGCACCTCTCAAAGCCTTAATTTTTGACTCTGTTTATGATGCCTACCGTGGGGTTATCCTACAAGTGCGGGTCATGGACGGTGTGGTGAAGCCTGGTGATACCATTCAAATGATGAGTAACGGTAAGACCTTTGATGTGACAGAAGTCGGGATTTTCACTCCGAAAGCCGTTGGACGGGATTACCTAGCAACCGGTGATGTTGGCTATATCGCAGCCTCAATCAAGACTGTTGCGGACACCCGCGTCGGCGATACCGTGACCCTCGCGACCAATCCAGCCGATGCCCCACTTGAGGGCTATAAGCAGATGAATCCAATGGTCTTTGCAGGGATTTATCCGATTGATTCTAATAAGTACAATGATTTGCGTGAAGCGCTTGAGAAATTGCAGCTCAACGATGCCAGTTTGCAATTCGAGCCAGAAACCTCTCAGGCCCTCGGATTTGGTTTCCGTTGTGGATTTTTAGGGCTCTTGCACATGGATGTTATCCAGGAGCGGATTGAGCGAGAATTCAATATCGACTTGATTATGACAGCCCCGTCTGTAGTCTATCATGTCAATATGACCGATGGTGAGATGCTTGAAGTGTCTAACCCATCTGAATTTCCAGACCCAACCAAGATTGATAATATCGAAGAGCCTTATGTCAAGGCGCAAATCATGGTACCGCAGGAATATGTCGGAGCCGTTATGGAATTGGCACAGCGCAAGCGTGGCGATTTTGTGACCATGGATTATATTGATGACAATCGTGTCAACGTGATTTATCAGATTCCGCTTGCTGAAATTGTCTTTGATTTCTTTGACAAATTAAAATCTTCAACTCGTGGCTATGCAAGTTTTGACTACGAAATTTCAGAATACCGTCCATCGAAATTAGTGAAAATGGATATTCTCCTGAATGGTGACAAGGTCGATGCCCTCAGCTTTATCGTCCACAAAGAATTTGCCTATGAACGTGGAAAATTGATTGTAGACAAACTCAAGAAAATCATCCCACGTCAGCAATTCGAAGTTCCAATCCAAGCCGCTATTGGACAAAAAATCGTAGCTCGTAGCGACATCAAGGCACTCCGCAAAAATGTCCTAGCCAAATGTTATGGAGGAGACGTCTCACGAAAACGCAAACTCCTTGAAAAGCAAAAGGCAGGTAAAAAACGCATGAAAGCCATCGGAAGCGTTGAAGTCCCACAAGAAGCCTTCCTCAGCGTATTGAGTATGGATGAGGAATAAAATAGCACGGGTGTGCTATTTTATCCTGCGCCAAGAAACAAGAAAGCGCAGTAAGTCCGGGGGACTGTTCTATCCCCGAGCCTAGAGATAAGAAAGCAAAGGGTTCCGAGCGCCAGCGCAGGGTTTAATACCAAAATAGGAAAGCTCTAAAAAGGAGGGTGTCATGAAAAAGAACATAGGTATCGTAAGTATGATATTAGTAGCATCGCTGGCCTTGTCAGCCTGTTCGACGAATGATTCAACTTCTACCAAAGATAATAGCCAGCCTGTCTCTAGTTCAAGGCCTGCTGTTTCATCTTCCACGGAGCGGCCTACTAGCCAGGAGTTGCAACGAGTTGGCTCTGATGATTATGGCTATATTGATATTCCTAAAAATTGGCTGCGCTTCACTGACGTAGATAGTGGCGATAGTATCCAGTATACAGATGGTAGTGGCTATAATATCGTGACCCTTAATGGTTATACCCGTGAAAAGGCTAATCTGAATGCTGACGAAGCATTCACAGCCGAAACGATGGCAAATCGTATTGCTTCTGTTTGGCATGAGCATCCTGAGGTAGAAGAAATATGGGGAGACATGCGAGAGGTAGCAGGTCATGAAGCCTTTCAGGTCAATGTTATGTTAAAATCCAAGCAACAGCTAGTCACATGGGTCTTTAAAAAAGATGAAAGGATCTATATGATTGCCTACGAAGGTAGCAAAGAGTCATTAGAGCAGTTTACGCCCTATATTGAAAAAACCTGGAAGGCAAGTAAAGAGTAAAGTCTTTTATTCTGCACTGTGGATTAGAACGTTCAGAAACTTTACATTTACGGATGATTAGTGTATTTTTTCAAAAATAGATTGACAAGCATGTCCCAGAGAGTTACAATATTAATATAAAGTAAATTTATACATACGAACAAGCAGTAAAATTTATTTACGTAGCCGGGTCTATAAGTGTTTAGACAGCAGAGATTGTTTAGTAGTAAAAAGCTGAGCATATCTGTGAGACAGTACAAACTGTCCACAGGTATGCTCTTTTTCAGTTTTAATGGATAGGTGCACATAAAGGAGGAGTATCAATGATAGGAACAAGGGCAGGGAAGTTATTTATGATAGGCTCTATTTGCTTAGGATTTGGGTTGACGATAGAGCGATTTCAATCATTGCTAGGAAAGGGCTTTTTATGTTTAGCTATCGTCTTTTTAAGCTATACTGTCCTTAAAAATGTTTGGTTTGAGCTGGTTTATCATCATGACTTGCAAGTCGATTTGTTGATGATTTTATCGGCAGCGGGAGCGATTTCCATTGAGTATTTTAGTGAAGCTGCCATTTTACTCTTTATCTTTTCTGGTTCCGAGGTGCTGGAGGATTATGTTTATCGAAAATCCTTAAAGACAATGGAGTCTTTGATGACGCAAATCCCTAAGCAAGCCAGTTTAGTCAGAGAAGATGGTGTGACAGTCGTTACAGCTATTGAGCAGATAGAGGTGGGAAATCGATTAGTTGTGAAAAAAGGCGAACAAATCGCCTTAGATGGTATTGCTCAGCAAAAGATGCTGATTGATGAAAGTTTATTGACAGGAGAAAGCCGTCCTGTCGCAAAGGAAATAAATGATGTAGTCTTCGCAGGAACATTAAATATTGGAGAAACGAGTACCTATTTGGTTCGGAAGAAAAGTAGCGAATCTGTCTTTTCGCATATCGTGGAGCTGGTTGAGCAAGCCAGTAGGAGCCAAAGTAAGCGAGATAAGTTTCTTCATCAGTTGCAGAAGAGCTATGTGATTGGTGTTTTAGGTGTTGTCATTTTGTTTATTATTGGCTTGATTCAGTTTCAACAAGTGTCTTTTGCACAGGCATTTTATCGCGGAATGATACTGCTAACAGTGGCTAGCCCTTGCGCTCTAATCGCTTCTATAACACCAGCTATGCTGAGTGCCATGAGTTTTGGAGCTAAGAATGGTATTCTGATTAAGAATGGAGATGCCTTAGAAAAGATGAGTCAGCTTTCTATCCTTTTTAGTGATAAGACAGGAACTCTGACAGAGGGGCAATTTCGGGTGAGTGACTATTACTTGGAGAATAGTCGTTTACTACCCTATATTGTATACATGGAACAACAATCTTCTCATCCGCTTGCCCAATCGATTGTATCTCATTTTAAGGGGCAGTCAACCTTGTCTCCTTCTCAGAAATTCTCTGTTCAGGAAATAGCTGGCTACGGTATCCAAATGGGAGATATCTCGATTGGAAATAAGCGCTTTGTCGAAGACTTCTTAGATAGCCAGGATTATTTGACGAAAGAAAGCCAAGGCACATTATTATTTGTCGCTCAGAAAGAGGAGGTTGTTGGCTATATTGAATTGGTGGATACTGTTAGAAAAGAAGCCAAGGAAATGATTCAAACCTTGAGACATGAGGGAGTAGAGGTTGTCATGTTGACTGGTGACCGAAAAGTTGTGGCTAGTAAGGTGGCAGAAGAGTTACAGATAAAAACATTCCATGCAGAATGTTTACCAGAAGATAAGGTCTCTTATATGAAACAACAAAAAACAGGGGACAACATTGTCGGAATGATTGGAGACGGAATCAATGATGCGCCCATTTTAGCCAATGCGGATATCAGTATTGCGATGGGAAGTGGTACAGATATTGCGATGGACGCAAGTGATGTGATTGTGACGCAGAATAATCTCCAAAAAATTGGTCTACTTTTTAAACTCAGTAAATACTACAGTAAGATAACACGGTTCAATATTCTTTTTTCAGTTGGTGTCATCCTTCTGTTAATTTTGCTTAATTTGCTCGGTTATTTGGATTTAACGCAAGGTGTTTTTTTCCATGAGACATCCACTATTTTAGTGATTTTAAATGGCCTACGGCTCCTATCATTTGAGTAGAAAGTGATTCAAGAAGCATTGTATTGACCAAGTTTCACTCAACTCCGCCGAGAAAGTTGATTACTTCTAGTTGTAATACTCTATTACTATCAAAATGAGCATTTTTCGATACCTTATTAGATAGTGCGGACGCAAGCAACCTCCTCACTAGTTGAGGATTATTTCATAATCCTTATTTTCAACCTGCCACAAGCACTATCCTAGCTTTGTCAATGCAACTAATTTCTATTTTTAAGGTTATAAATGGTGACTAAGTGGGTTATTTTAGTATACAAAGCTAACAATAGAATAGGAAGCCTACAAAAATTCCTCTCTGGTAAACAGAGAGGAGTGGCTATATGATTATGATTATACATTCAAGACTTTATCAAGGAAGTCTTTGAGGCGTGGGTGTTGTGGATTGTCAAAGATTTGTTCTGGTGTGCCGTCTTCGAGGAATTCCCCACCATCTGTAAAGATAACACGGTTGGCAACCTTACGAGCAAATCCCATTTCATGGGTGACAATCAGCATGGTCATACCTTGCTCAGCCAAATCTTTCATAACATTCAGTACGTCCCCAACCATTTCAGGGTCAAGGGCTGAAGTCGGCTCATCAAAGAGCATGATATCAGGATTCATTGCAAGGGCGCGAGCAATCGCCACACGTTGCTTCTGACCACCAGACAGGCTATCAGGCATAGCATCGCGCTTATCTGCAAGACCAACCTTTTCTAGCAATTCCATGCCGACTTTTTCAGCTTCAGCCTTATCCATTAGTTTATGCTGAATAGGTGCAAAAGTGATGTTATCTAAGACAGTCATGTGTGGGAAAAGATTGAAGTGCTGGAAGACCATTCCGACATTGGAGCGGAAAGTGTCAAGATCTGTCTTAGGATCTGTTAAATCAAATCCATCCACCGTTACCTGTCCGCTTGTAATCGTCTCAAGCAGATTCATGGTTCGTAAGAAAGTTGATTTACCAGAACCAGAAGGGCCGATGATACAGACCACATCTCCCTCGTAAAATTTGGCGGTAATGCCTTTTAATACTTCGTTTTCGCCATAAGACTTATGCAAGTCATGGACGTTGATTTTTAATTGAGCCATTAGTTACCTCCTTTTTCAAGTTTACGTGCAAGACGAGTTAAGAGTGTAATGACAATCAAGTAGATAATAGCAAGGATTGCATACATACGGAAGGATTGATAATTCCGAGCAATGATGATTTTACCAGCTTGGAACAATTCTACCAAACCAATCGCTGAGATAATAGTCGTATCTTTCAGGGTAATGACAAATTGGTTGATAAAGTTTGGTAACATCAATTTTGCAGCCTGCGGCAAGATTATCTTGCGCATGGTTGTACCATAGGAAATTCCCAAACTACGTGAGGCTTCCATTTGTCCGACAGGAACAGCTTGAATACCACCACGAACAATCTCAGCAATATAGGCCCCTGAATTGAGGGAAAGGGCAATCGTACCAGCCACAAAATCGTTGATTGGTGACTGTTGGCCTGTCATGGACTCAATCAAGTTTGGAATGCCCCAAAAGATGAAGGCTGCGACAATCATTAGAGGAATACCACGAACTACATCGACAAAGACAGAAGCAATGACACGAAGTGTCTTAAATGGGCTAACTGCAAACATTCCAAAGATAATTCCGATGACAATCGCAATCGCAAAGGAAAGAAGGGCTAAGCCAATGGTAATCCCAAGACCTGAAAGCAACTGACCGTAGTTATTTTTTAATAAGCCCCAAATGGTCGACTCATCAACTGTTGAATCAGTAGCTGAACTTGTATTTTCGCTAGCATTGAAATATTTATTCATGATTTCATCGTATTTGCCAGATTTGACCAATTCAGCCAATCCATTGTTGAACATTTGAATCAACTCAGGATTGCTGCCTTTTTTCACGGCAAATCCGAGATTACCAGTTGCAATTCCTTCGACTGGTGTCTCAAAATCACGTCCTTGTTGAATGGCATAAAGAAGCACCGCTTCGTCATCCATCAAGGCATCGATAGAGCCAGAATTTAAGCTATCATACATCGTAGAAGCTTCGTCAAAGGCTTTCACGCTATAACCGTATTTGCTAGCATTTTCTTCCAAGTAAGTATAAGACGAAGTACCATTTTTCGCACCGACTGTCTTGCCAGAAAGAGATTCGTAACCAGAAATACCGCTCCCTTTTTTGACCGCAAGACGAATGCTAGATGTGTAGTAAGCATCTGAGAAATCAAATATTTTCTTACGAGCATCTGTGATGGTCATTCCTGCAATCACAGCGTCTGCTTGTCCTGCCTGTACCGCATTGAGTGCAGCATCGAAACCAGGATTTTGAATGGTCACTGTGAATCCTTGCTGCTCGGCAATCGCCTTAATCAACTCCATGTCAATTCCAGTATATTTTCCATCTTGTCCCTGGTATTCAAATGGAGCAAAAGAAGAATCAGACACAATTGTATAAGATGCCTTGACTGGAGTCGCAACCGCGCCAACTGTTCCACTTAGACTAAGAAGTGAGCCATAATCAGAAGGATTTGTAGCTGATGCACTTGCTCCTCCTAACCATTTTTTCATGATGCGATCATAAGTACCGTCTTTTTTCATGGCAGCGAGAGCTTTATTGAAATCCTCAATCAGTGATTCGTATTGGCTACCTTTTTTGACTGAAAATCCAAATGAACCAATCGCTTCACCCTTCATGTTGATAGCTAGATCTTGTCCTTTTTGAATAGCGTATTGAATGACTGCCTCATCGTCCATCACGGCATCAACTGCACCAGCAGATAGGCTATTATACATGGTATCGCCTGCATCAAAGGTTTTAATAGTATAGCCATACTCATTCTTGTGCTCGTCGAGGAAGTTTTGGGCAGCCGTACCATTTTTAACACCGACTGTTTTTCCTTTTAATTGAGTATAGTCAGAAACAGGGGACTTTTTAGCCGTTGCAATGACAATTTTTGTATCAAAGTAAGGATCTGAGAAGGTGAAAACTTTTTTACGAGCTTCTGTAATCGTAGTTCCTGCCATGAGGGCATCGGCTTGTCCTGACTGAACGGCGTTAACAGCTGCATCAAAGCCAGGGAAGCTCTTGTTGATTGTCCAGTTTGAACGTTTAGCGACTTCGTCGATAATGTCCACATCCAGTCCTTTGTAGACCTGATCGGCATCCTTGAATTCAAATGGGGCATAGGTCGAGTCGAATGCAATATCAATTGTATCGTCTGCCTTTACTGGTGTGAAGAGAAAGAATAGTGGCAGAAGAGCTGCCAAAGTCAACCATTTTTTCTTCATTTCAATTCTCCTTTTCTAAATATATAGGAAATATTTTACCCCAAAGGGGGCCGAAAAGCTATTTTCAGAATATTTTCCTACTATATTTCTAAAATATACTGGATAGTATACCATAATTTTATCTATTTGCAAAGTCAGTATGTTAGAAGATGTTACATAACTATGTTTTGTCTCCTTTTGTCCAAAATCCATTGCTTCTCCAAGTAAAAAAGGTTAAAATAAAAGCAGAAAAAGTGTGAAAGAGAGATTGTCATGGAAAGAAATAGAATGTTGCAAGCAGTAGCGATTCAACCGACTAAAGTCTTAAATTGGCTTTATGCGCTTTTTATACCGTTCTTTATGCAATTTATTTTGCTGGTAGGTTCTTTTGTAGGAGCAATCGTCTTAGGGATAGTAGTCGGAGTGTTTCAAACCTTATCTCCTACCACTCCATTTCAGGGTGTCTTTGATGTGTTGGATCCCATCTTCATCCAATTGCTCATTTTTGCCTTTCCGTCTGCCTTAATCATGCTCTGGGTACGGTTTGGGGAAAAACGCCCTGTCTCTGGACTTGGTCTTTATCAAAAGGGAGCGGTGAAGGAAGTAGCTAAAGGGCTAGGGGTTGGGATTCTCCTTATCTCAGTAGTAGTTTTCCTGCAATATATAACAGGAAGCATTCACCTAACAGGCATCCATGTCTCTGTGGCTACTGTACTGAATTTCCTTTTGATTTTTCCATTTTGGTTTATCCAAAGTGGGACGGAAGAACTCGCCACTCGTGGTTGGATCTTTCCCGTTGTGTCAAGAAAGACGAATCTTCCTATCGGACTAGCGACATCTAGTATGTTATTTGCCCTTCTTCACTTGGGAAATCCTTCCGTTAACTGGATTGCTTTGGTCAATATTGACCTGTTTGGTCTCTTTGCCTGTCTCTATGTCTTAAAAACAGACAATATCTGGGGTGTCTCAGCTATCCATGCTGCTTGGAATTGCTTCCAAGGAACGGTATTTGGTGTCAATGTCAGCGGTATTACGATTTCCTACTCATTGATGAGATTTGAGCCAAGCACAGCCCCGGTTTATCTATCGGGTGGTGAATTTGGGGCAGAAGGCAGTATCATTGCTTCGATTGTTTTAACAATCGGCTGCCTGTATCTCGCTTGGGACCTATATAAAAGAAGAGCTTCATAAGCTCTTTTGAGCTTCATAAGCTCTTTTTAGAATGTAGACAAACCTCACAATTCAGAAAAACATTACAATGATAGTTAATTTTCTGTAGTTTCAAGCTTAGAACACTTGCGAGCTTAGCGAGCACAATACCGCCACCACCGCCGTGCTAAAAGTGACAAAAGTCATGATTTCGTTGAAATCGATTATCCTCACTCCCTTGTTTCTGGACTCGGGCTAAAAGAATCCATACTCCGAAGGAAGTCGCTGATGTCCAAAAGCACATAAGGTTGGTGGCAATAAAAAGACTGTTTCTTCAAGCTGAGAAGAGCTTCTCAAGTTCTTTTTAGCTGGCATTTTCAAAAGCAGTCAATCTGTATCATTTATGATAAAATAGGAGAGTGAGGTGACCTATGATTGATAGAAGAACAACAAATAAATTTAAACTAGTATCCAAATACCAGCCGTCGGGTGATCAGCCGCAAGCTATTGAAACTTTAGTAGACAATATTGAAGGTGGGGAAAAGGCTCAGATTTTACTAGGGGCAACAGGAACGGGAAAAACCTATACCATGAGCCAAGTGATTGCTCGGGTCAATAAACCCACCCTTGTCATTGCCCATAATAAGACGCTAGCAGGACAACTCTACGGCGAGTTCAAAGAATTTTTTCCTGAAAATGCAGTGGAATACTTTGTATCCTACTATGACTATTATCAGCCTGAAGCCTATGTGCCGTCCAGTGATACCTATATTGAAAAGGACAGCTCGGTCAACGATGAGATTGATAAACTCCGCCATTCGGCAACCTCAGCCCTTTTAGAGCGCAATGACGTAATTGTGGTCGCTTCCGTTTCCTGTATCTATGGTTTGGGATCGCCCAAGGAATACGCAGATAGTGTGGTCAGTTTACGTCCGGGGCTTGAAATCTCACGAGATAAATTGCTCAATGAGTTAGTGGACATTCAATTTGAACGCAATGATATTGATTTTCAACGCGGTCGTTTTCGTGTCCGAGGCGATGTCGTTGAAATTTTCCCAGCCAGTCGAGATGAGCATGCTTTTCGAGTAGAATTTTTCGGTGATGAAATCGATCGGATTCGTGAAATCGAAGCTCTGACAGGCCAAGTCTTGGGAGAAGTAGACCACTTGGCTATTTTCCCTGCTACGCACTTTGTGACCAGTGATGATTATATGGAAACGGCAATCGCCAAAATCCAAGCAGAGCTAGCAGAACAACTTGAAGTGTTTGAAAAAGAAGGAAAACTCCTTGAAGCCCAACGCCTCAAGCAGAGAACAGAGTATGATATTGAGATGCTTAGAGAAATGGGCTATACCAATGGCGTGGAAAACTATTCTCGACACATGGATGGCCGTAGTGAAGGAGAGCCACCCTATACCTTACTTGATTTCTTCCCCGATGATTTTCTGATTATGATTGATGAAAGCCACATGACCATGGGGCAGATAAAAGGCATGTACAACGGAGACCGTTCGCGTAAGGAAATGCTGGTTAATTACGGTTTCCGCTTACCGAGCGCCCTTGACAACCGTCCCCTACGTCGTGAGGAATTTGAAAGCCATGTTCATCAAATTGTCTACGTGTCTGCAACACCAGGAGATTACGAAAATGAACAGACAGATACTATTGTCGAGCAAATCATTCGTCCAACAGGACTTCTTGATCCAGAAGTCGAAGTCCGTCCAACTATGGGACAGATGGATGATTTACTAGAGGAAATCACGCTACGAGCAGAAAAAGGGGAGCGCACCTTTATCACCACTTTGACCAAGAAAATGGCTGAAGACTTGACCGACTATCTCAAAGAAATGGGGGTTAAGGTCAAGTACATGCACAGTGATATCAAGACCTTGGAGCGGACAGAGATTATTCGTGACTTGCGCTTGGGAGTTTTTGATGTTCTCATCGGAATCAACTTATTACGGGAAGGAATTGATGTGCCAGAGGTCAGTCTGGTTGCGATTCTGGATGCAGATAAGGAAGGTTTTTTGCGCAATGAGCGTGGGTTGATACAGACCATTGGACGTGCGGCCCGAAATAGTGAGGGGCATGTCATCATGTATGCGGATAAAATCACAGATTCGATGCAGAGAGCCATGGATGAAACTGCCCGCCGTCGCCAGATTCAAATGGAATACAATGAAAAACACGGCATTATTCCACAGACAATCAAGAAGGAAATCCGTGATTTAATCAGCGTAACGAAAAGCGTTCTGCCTGATAAGGAAGAAACAGTGGAAATTGAATGCCTCAACAAGCAAGAACGCCGTGAGATGGTGAAGAAACTAGAAGGCCAAATGCAAGAAGCAGCAGAATTGCTCGACTTCGAATTTGCTGCCCAAATCCGCGATATGATATTAGAAATCAAGGCGTTGGACTAAATTAGTATAGGAAAAATGAAACACAGGACAGTAAAACTTCTGTGTTTTTATTTGTCTAAAAAGAATAATTATGCAGAATGTATACTGCTCTCCCACTGGTTTTATACAGATGTTCGCCAACAGTTCATAGTTTGAAGTCTAAAGCTAAAAATTTGATTTTTGTCGGGGGAGGGTGTATAATAAAGTGTTAAGTACTCGTTTTGTGTCGATTGTGAAAGTTTATACAGTTTTTGAAAGCAAGAAAAGCTAAATAGTTGATTTTTGTCGGGGGGGGGGGTATATAATTAATTTTTATATAGTTGCCTTGATTAAATGTAGATGTCTTTATTCTAGTAGTTAAAGAGGCTTTGCTAGGTATAGAAGTGCAGGCAAGGCTTGCATTTTTGTGTTGTGAATCAGTTAATTAGAAAGCAGGAATGTTGAAGTAGTATGAATTATAAAGTAGTGACCTCGTCTAGACGAAAGAGGAGGAAAAGATTAAAGATTGTGAATGGAGCGCTGTGGATTGTAGCAGCCCTCCTAAATGTCTTTCTACTGTATTCCATCTTCCAATATAAGTTACTATCCCTGTATCATCTGGATAGTATCCTTTCAGTCGTCTCAGTTGTCCTGCTTTTAGTGTTGGGCTGGCTGATGTTGAAAAAGAAAGCTCAGCTGACGACTCTACTTGTCTTGGGCTTGCTGATTGTCGTTGAGGTTGCAGGAGTGTATGCTTTCAAAGAAGTAGTAGATCTCACCGAGCACATTACCTCAAGTGCCAATTATTCAGAGTACGAGATGAGTGTGGTGACCTTGGCAGATAGTGAATTGACCGACATTCGGGAGGTCAAGTCAGTAGCAGCTCCTACAAGTATTGATGGTGAAAATATCACTAAATTGCTTGAAAACATTCAGCAAAACAAGCAAGTAGCGCTAGAGGTTACCCCCTCTTCCTCTTATTTAGCTGCCTATCAAGCCCTGCTAAGGAAAGAAACTCAAGCCATCGTCTTGCATAGCGCTTTTGAGGATATTATTGAAAGTCAAGATCCTGACTATGCCTCTAAGATAAAAAAATTATATACCTTCAAGATCAATAAAAAAATCGAAAAGGCTCAAGCAGATACCCTTGGCGATACAATGAATATCTACGTCAGCGGAATCGATACCTATGGGCCGATTTCATCGGTTTCACGTTCGGATGTGAATATCATCATGACGGTGAATCGCGCGACCAAAAAAGTATTACTCACTACCACACCGCGTGATGCCTATGTGCCAATCGCAGATGGGGGCAATAATCAAAACGATAAGCTGACCCATGCTGGAATTTATGGTGTAGATGCGTCTATTCATACCTTGGAAAATCTTTATGGAATTCACATGAATTACTATATCCGTCTGAACTTTACATCATTTTTACAGTTGATTGACTTGGTCGGTGGAGTGGATGTCATCAATGACCAAGAATTTACAAGTCTTCATGGGAAATATCACTTTCCAGTAGGAACGGTGCATCTTGATTCTAATCAAGCACTGGGATTTGTACGCGAACGCTATTCACTTCAAGGCGGAGACAACGATCGTGGAAAAAATCAGGAAAAGGTCATCGCAGCAGTCATCAAAAAATTAACCTCGACGGATGCCTTGAAAAATTATAAGGGAATTATTTCTGGTCTTCAACACTCTGTTCAAACCAATATGGACTTAGAGACGATGGTGAGTTTGGTCAATTCACAATTGGCTTCTAACCAAGGCTACACAGTAACGTCACAGGCAGTTTCTGGAACAGGTAGGATGGACTTGCCGTCCTATGCGATGCCAGATGCGGCTTTATACATGATGCAGTTGGATACCACCAGCTTGGATACTGCTAAAAATGCCATTCAAGCTGTGATGGAAGGGAAATAAGATGATTGATATTCACTCACACATCGTGTTTGATGTGGATGATGGCCCTCGTAATCTTGAGGAGGCAAGAGCTCTCCTTGAAGAAAGCTACCGTCAAGGAGTACGAACGATTATTGCGACTTCACACCGAAGGAAGCGAATGTTTGAGACTCCAGAAGAAAAAATAGCTGCGAACTTCAGAGAAGTTCAAACACTTGCTCAGGAAATTGCACCGGATTTAACGATTTTATATGGGGCAGAAATTTATTATACTAGCGATATTCTGGAAAAACTGGAGAAAAAATCCATTCCAACCCTTGCAGGGACTAGCTATGTCCTGATTGAATTTAGCATGAATACACCATACAAGGACATACAGGCAGGACTTAGTAATCTATTACGCTTGGGTTTAACACCTGTACTAGCCCATATTGAACGCTATCATTGTTTAGAAAAGGATGCGAAAAAGGTACAAGAGTTGATTGCCATGGGCTGTTACATGCAAATCAATAGTTCCAGTGTCCTCAAACCAACATTATTTGGCGACAAGTACAAGTTTATGAAAAAACGGGCACGCTTTTTCCTTGAGCATAGTCTGGTACATTTTGTAGCTAGTGACATGCATAGTGTCGAGCAACGAACGACTTACATGGCTCAGGCTTATGAGAGGATTTTAACGCAGTATGGGAAATCATACGCTCAGAAGCTATTTAAAGAAAATCAGCAACGATTGTTAATAGATCAACTTATATAGGAGAAAAAATGAATCAACAAGCAACTCCAGAGGTAGAAATCGATATTCTAGCCTTGTTCCGAATGATTTGGAAAAAGAAGTTTTTAATTTTTGTCTTTGCAACTCTAGTCGGTGTCCTTGTCTTTGGTTACAATGTATTGTTGGCAAGTCCAAGTTATGATAGTACAACACGGATTTATGTTGTTAATCGCCAAAATAATGATGTGGGGACCATTACCAATCAAGATTTACAAGCTGGTTCCTATCTCGTAAAGGACTACAAGGAAATCATCCTGTCACAAGATGTGCTACGGAAGTCCATAGAAGAATTAGGGCTAGGCCTGACACCGAGTGCCCTAGCTAATAAAATAAACGTTGTCGTTCCAGCAGACACACGGATTATCTCGATCACTGTATCTGATAAAGACCCAGAAGAAGCAGCACGGATTGTCAATACCTTCCGCCAGAAAGCCTCAGAAAAAATTATCGAGGTGACAAAAGCTGCAGATGTTACAACGGTTGACGAAGGGGTAGCAGCCATGTCCCCATCTTCGCCTAAGGTAAAGCGCAATACAGCACTTGGTTTCTTGGCAGGTGGCTTTGTGATGATTGTCGTAGTCGTTGTAGCCGAAATCATCGATGATCGAGTGAAAAGACCTGAAGATATTGAAGAGACGATGGGGATTACGTTGCTTGGCATCGTACCAAATATTGACACGCTAAAGTAAGGGGAAGGGAAGAGATGCCAGTTTTAGAGTTAAATCAGAAGAAATTAGTAAATTTCAAAAAAGCAGAAGAATACTACAATGCTCTCCGCACCAATATTCAGTTAAGCGGGACGGATATAAAGATTATAGTCATCAGTTCTGTTGAGCCTGGTGAGGGAAAGTCAACTACCTCAACCAATCTGGCGCTGTCCTTTGCACGTGCAGGATACCGCACCTTGTTATTGGACGCTGATATTCGAAATTCAGTCCTATCCGGTGTTTTTAAGGCACGTGAGCGGATTACAGGACTAACAGAATATCTAGCAGGCACAGCTGATTTGTCGCATGGACTTTGTGAGACTGGGCTTGACAATCTATTCGTGATACCGGCAGGTGGGACTTCACCTAATCCGACTGCTTTATTGCAAAGTAAACATTTTGGCAAAATGATGCTGATTTTACGACAACACTATGACTACGTTATCGTAGATACACCGCCGTTAGGTCTTGTCATCGATGCAGCGATTATTACCCAAAGTTGCGATGCGAGCATCTTGGTGACAGAAGCTGGAGCTGTTCGTCAAAAAGTCTTGACTAAGGCAAAAGAACAGCTGGAGCAAACGCGTAAACCCTTTTTGGGAGTTATCTTAAACAAATACAATGCAAAATTAGATAAATATGGCGCTTATGGCGCATATGGTTCCTACGGTAATTATGGAAATTACGGGAAGAAATAAGAAAGTTTAGGGAAAGCGGAAAATATATAGTATAAAACCAAGGAGATGTGTTATGCAACCGTTAGTGAGTGTTGTTGTACCGATTTACAATGTAGAGTTATATTTAGAGGAGTGTATACAAAGTTTAGTGAGACAAACGTATCAACATATCGAAATTTTATTAGTTGATGATGGAAGTACGGATGATAGTGGTCAGATTGCCCGCCAATATAGTGAGCAATATGACCATATCATTTATCTCTACAAGGAAAACGGGGGTCTTTCAGATGCCCGAAATGCAGGAATCGATGCCAGTCAAGGAGAGTATTTGTCCTTTGTCGATGCAGATGATACGGTCGATGAACGCTATGTTGAATATTTAGTAGAAGCCATTGATACCACACAAGAAAATGCCATATCTGTTGTTGGATTTGATGCCATTGGTGAAGGAAGAAAGATTGACATAAGGCAACAATTCTCTGGAGAGTTAGAAGAACTATCTACTGAAGAGGCCTTACTCAAAATGTATGAACTGAAAAATTACAGTACAATTTTTGTATCCTCTTGGGGGAAGTTGTTTCAGAAGTCTATATTTGACCAATTTAGGTTCGAACGTGGAAGGATATTCGAAGATCAATTTTTTAATTTTAAAGCCTATATTAGTGCTTCGTCCATTCGCTACAAAGATTATGCTTTATATCACTACAGAGCTCGTCCGAACAGTATTGTGGATAAAATGCAAAGACAGTTTTCTAGTAAGAATTTAGATATTTTGCTGATGTGGACAGAAAGGATTACCTATGTTGAACAGCTCGGGGGGGGGGGGAGGGGATTCCCTGATTTTTTAGAAGAATCTAAGTTTCGTTATTTACAGGCCTACTATCGTTTGAAAAAGTTATCACAGCTGTATGATGTGCTTTTTGAAGAGGACCAGTACTTAAATCCACGCAAAGTATTCCGAGAAATATTTCCGAAAGTAAGTCTCAAAGATAAAGTACGCCTTCTCAGGTTTAGATATCTCTTACGATTTAAAATCTTTTTATAGAGGAGAATGGTATGAATATCGTTTTAGCAGCCGATTATGGCTATAGAGAACAAGTAATAGTAACCATAAAATCTATCATGCGCTTTCATGATTCTGTCACATTTTATGTAATCAACAAGGATTACCCTAGTGAGTGGTTCCAAGAGATGAATGAGCATCTAGGAAAATTCCATTCTCGCATTCAAGATTGTAAATTAATTGCTGCAGATTATCAGAATTTTAATACGTATGAACATATATCTGAGGCGACGTTTTATCGTTACCATATTCCAGAGTTAGTAGCAGCAGATAAGGTACTGTATTTAGATGCTGACCTCGTTGTAACAGGTAGTTTGAAAGCCTTATATGATACGGACATTAGCCAAGTTGCCGTAGCTGCTGTACCGGACACACTCGTGAAATACTTACAACACAAAAAAGAATTTAATGCGGGTGTTCTGTTGATTCATAGTAAAAAATGGCGAGAGCTAAAGGTGCTAGAAAAAGCCTTGCACATGCATGCAGATTCTCAAATAAGCTTGCCAGATGCAGATCAAAGTGTTTTAAATCTGTTGTTTAAAGATAATTGGCTAGAACTACCGATACAGTATAATTATCAAGTGGCTGGTTATCATGTTGCTCTGAGAAGTTCTGTTATAACTTCTCAGCTTCCCTTGATTGTGCACTATACAACGTCCATGAAGCCATGGAAGAAAAATTACATCCCTTTGAGCTTTATTAGTAAAATGAAGAGCTTGCTAGTAGGTAGATTGTTTTTCAAAGAAGTGTTGACAAATCGTCTGAACCTACCTTTCCAAGAAATTTGGGATGAAATTGAAACGTTATCGTGGGACGATGTGATGCAAGTTTATCAACAGGAAATTTTGAAATAAAATACAATTAGCACTCATCTGACTTGTTTCTAGTGTAGGGCCTGTAGTAGGAGTGATATTTCGAAAATGGAGGAACAATGCTACTGAGTTATTTGAGTAGATTTAGCAAACGACTGATTTTAATAATCATTGATGGATTAATGTTATTTGTAGGAATGTTCCTATCAATGGCTTTTGTGGCTCTTTTTGCCCGTATTTCAACTCTCCAAGCGGTGATTTCGTATGGGCTTACCTTTGCATGTTATCTTTTGAGTGCCAGAATTTTAAAAATATTTTCAACGATTAATCATTATACAGATTATCGCGTTTTATTTCGTATATTTATTGCGAGCTCTCTAGCGTTTTTGAGTCTATTCTTGTATTCATTACGAGCCTTTTCTAGTTACAGTTATCGTTTTTTGATCTTATCATGGTTGATAACAACCTTGCTCTGGATCTTTCCACGCTTAATCTGGCGAGTCTTGTACGGGTATCTGTCTTCAAAAAAGGCGAAAGGGAATGTGAAAAAGATTCCCACCTTGGTTATTGGAGCAGGAGATGGTGGTGTTTTGTTTATTGAGACCATTTTAAAAGCGGAGACAGATATTGAAATTCGTGGAATTATAGATGATAATAAAAATAAGCAGGGGACCTATATCCATGGCATTAAGGTCCTGGGAAATAGAAATGATATTCCTCAATTAGTGAAAGAATACGAAGTGGATCAAGTGACTATTGCGATTCCATCACTATCAGGAAATGACAGAAGTCATATCGTTGAAATTTGCAATAGTGTCGGTGTAAAAGTCAACAACATGCCGAGTGTCGAAGATGTTGTGACAGGTAAAATATCGACCAAAAAGCTGAGAAAAATAAATATTGAAGATCTTCTTGGTCGTGGTGAAGTCAAACTAGATCAAAGCCAGTTGCAATACTTTTTTTCTAAGAAAACAGTATTAGTGACAGGAGCAGGTGGTTCTATCGGCTCTGAAATCTGTCGGCAAGTAGCACGTTTTATTCCGAAGCGTCTGCTATTATTAGGACATGGAGAAAACTCCATCTATCTGATTCACCGTGAATTAAGTATCAAATATGGAGACAAGTTTGAAATAGTTCCCATCATTGCAGATATCCAGGATCGTGAGCTGATTAATGAAATCATGACGACCTATCAACCTCACTTTGTCTACCATGCTGCAGCCCATAAGCATGTACCGCTCATGGAGTACAACCCTCGTGAGGCAGTCAAAAACAACATCTTTGGTACAAAGAATGTTGCGGAAGCAGCTGGTGCCGCAGGGGTTGAGAAATTTGTTATGATTTCAACCGATAAGGCAGTGAATCCACCAAATGTCATGGGGGCAAGTAAGCGGATTGCGGAAATGATTGTGACAGGATTAAATGGACAAGTCAAAACCCAGTTTGTGGCTGTCCGTTTTGGAAATGTCTTGGGAAGCCGTGGAAGTGTTGTTCCAGTCTTTAAAGAGCAGGTTGCAAAAGGTGGTCCACTAACCGTAACGGACTTTCGTATGACGCGCTATTTTATGACCATTCCAGAAGCCAGTCGCTTGGTTATTCAGGCAGGCTATCAAGCTCGTGGGGGAGAGATTTTCATTTTAGATATGGGTGAGCCTGTCAAGATTGTCGATTTGGCGAAAAAAGTTATTACGCTTAGCGGACATAAAGAAGATGAAATCGAGATAATCGAGACAGGTATCCGCCCTGGTGAAAAATTATATGAGGAGTTATTAACCTCTGACGAACGAGTAAGTGAGCAGATTCATGAAAAAATCTTCGTGGGAAGAGTTGTCACAAAACCGTGGGAAGAGGTCATGAACTTCATCTCCCACCTCAATGAACATGACACTACAACCTTAAAAGAAAAACTAATCGAATTCGCAAGACAGGAGTAGGAGAAGAAAATGCAGAATCAATTAATATCCATTGTTATTCCAATTTATAATGTAGAGAATTACCTAGATTATTGTGTACGGAGTTTAGTCAACCAGACCTATAAAGAGTTGGAAATCCTCTTGATAAATGATGGTTCGACCGATCAATCAGGCAAATTGGCAGATGCCTGGGCATCCAAGGATGAACGTATCACGGTCTATCATAAAACAAATGGTGGTCTTTCGGATGCTAGAAATTTTGGCGTGCAGAAAGCAAAAGCTGACTGGGTGATGTTCTGTGATTCGGATGATTATTATGACTTTTTTGCGGTGGAATACTTGGTCGCGATTCAGAAAGAAACGCAAAGCGATCTAGTTACGTCTCCAATTCGGCGTGTGACTAAGCATGATTCAGGTTCGACTGAAATATACTCTGAAAAATGGTCGGGGGGGGGGCAAATCTTCTCTACAGAAGAAGTGCTAGAAAAAATGTATTATGGTGATAGGACAGGTGTTCACGCCTGTGGTAAATTATTTAGGAAGTCTCAATTATTACGTTATCCATATCCTGTAGGTAAAATATACGAGGATACATTTGCAACTCCAAAACATGCGCTTGTGGCAGAAAAGATTACGATGGCAGATAGAGCTGTTTACAATCATTATAAAAGAGCAGGTAGTATAACCACTTCCAGTTTTAATGTTGGGCAGTTAGATTTCTTTGAGGCCATTAAGGAGAATGAACAAAGCATCATCCCCTTATTTCCAAATCATCCTCAGATTTTAAAAGCTCTGCAACATAGACATGCTTCCTATGGAATTCTTTTGTTAGATAAAATGTATGAGGCGCAAGATTATGCCTTGTATCGTCGCTATAGGAAGGAAATGGTTAAACTTTATCGCGCAGTTTTATTCAACAAAAAAGGAAGTAGAGTAGATAGAATAAGGTACCTTCTATTTCTGATTTCGCCCAAACTCTATAATATCGTGAAAAAATGGTACCAAAAAAATACTTAGTCTGTTTGAGTGGAAATTTCTAAAGAAGATGGGAGAAGTCAATCAATTATGCAAGACAGGAGTAGAAGTGCTTAATAAAGATTTTTTAGACAGTCCAGTTGTCAGACAGAAAAAAGAAGAATTAGAAAGAAAGAAATTCTCTCTTGTAAG
Source organism: Streptococcus handemini (assembly GCF_040984445.1). NCBI lineage: Bacteria > Bacillati > Bacillota > Bacilli > Lactobacillales > Streptococcaceae > Streptococcus > Streptococcus handemini. Next base: position 22,684 of record NZ_JBFRYH010000004.1, on the reverse strand, counting down.
CAAGTTTTTATTTGATAAATTTGTTTCGATTATCCTCTTAGGTATCTTATCTCCGATATTTTTAATTCTAGCTGTGCTCATTAAGTTAGAAGATGGTGGTAGTGTATTTTACCGTCAGGAACGAGTCACAACAAATGGTCGAATATTTAAGATTTTTAAATTTCGAACCATGATTGAAAATGCAGATAAAAAAGGAAGTTTAGTGACACTTCAAAATGACTCAAGGATTACACGAATAGGTAGTTTTATCAGAAACTATCGTTTAGATGAAGTTCCTCAGCTATTAAATGTACTAATAGGTGATATGAGTTTTGTAGGAACTCGACCAGAAGTGGTTAAATACGTGGAGCAGTATACAGAAGAGATGAAGACTACCCTACTTCTACCAGCTGGTGTTACTTCGCTAGCGAGCATTGAATTTAAAGATGAAGATAAATTGATTAAGCATTATATGACAGAAGAAATGGAAGTAGACGAAATTTATGTTACAAAAATTCTACCGAAGAAGATGAATCCGAATATTGCATATATCAATTCATTTAGTATTTTCGAAGATATAAAAATCATGATTCGTACAGTCATCGCTGTGTTGAAATGAGGAAATAATAGTATATGAAAAAGAAAAACATACCTTTTTCTCCTCCTGATATTACAGAGGAAGAAATTGCGGAGGTCGTAGATAGTCTTCGTTCAGGTTGGATTACGACAGGTCCTAAAACCAAACGCTTTGAACAAGAATTGTCAGAGTACACTGGAACAAATAAGACAGTTTGCTTAAACTCCGCGACGGCAGGTTTGGAACTTGTCTTGCGCATTTTGGGAGTTGGTCCTGGAGATGAGGTTATCGTTCCAGCCATGACCTATACTGCATCTTGTAGTGTGATTGAGCATGTCGGTGCAACTCCTATCATTGTAGATATTCAAGCAAATCGTTTTGAAATGGATTACGAGGCGGTAGAAAAAGCAATTACGAATCGCACAAAGGTTATCATTCCCGTTGAGTTAGCAGGGATTCCATGTGATCATATTCGGATTCTTGAAATTGTTGAAAAACACCGTTCAATATTTAGAGCAACATCACCCCTCCAAGAAGTATTTGGACGGATTGTCGTCTTATCAGACAGCGCCCATGCCTTTGGAGCTTCCTATAAGGGACAAAAGATTGGAAATGTTGCAGATTTTACAGCCTTTTCTTTCCATGCGGTGAAAAATTTGACAACAGCAGAAGGCGGAGCAGTGACATGGAAGTCTCGTCCAGACTTAGATGATGAAGACTTGTATCGCCAATTTCAAATTTTATCACTTCATGGACAAACCAAGGATGCTTTGGCGAAGACTAAGTTGGGAGCATGGGAGTATGATATCATTCTTCCAGGTTTTAAGTGTAATATGACAGATATTATGGCTTCAATTGGTCTAGCTCAACTGAAACGATACCAAGAACTATTGAATCGTCGGGCAGAAATTGTTGCTACCTATAATCAAGCATTTGAAGGGACAAGGATTCATCCCTTGCAGCATATCCACTCAGATTATGTATCTTCTATGCATTTATATATTACGCATATTGAGGGCATTACATTAGAAGAGCGAAATCAGATGATTGAGAAGCTGGCAGAAGCAGGCATTGCCTGTAATGTGCATTACAAACCATTGCCACTATTAACAGCTTACGCTAATATGGGATTTGACATCAAAGATTACCCTAATGCTTATCGGTATTTTGAACAGACACTCACCTTACCACTCCATACTCAACTAAGTGATGAGGATGTAGAGTATATTGCAGATGCTCTAAAAGGGATTATAGCGAGTGTGTGAGGATAGTATTTTGGAGAGAGCAGTTAAAACAATTTCGGTTGGTATTGTTGCTTTAAATGAAGAAAAATACTTACCTACTTTATTGGATAATATACTACAGCAGACTTATAAAAGAAAAGCTGTTGAAATTATACTAGTTGATAGTTTATCCACAGATAACACTAAGCAGATTATGTTAGACTTTCAAAAGCGATACAGTGATAAGTATTTAGATGTGAAAGTTTTAGATAACCTTAAAAGAATTCAATCTTCTGGGTGGAATGTTGTTCTTAGTCATTTTACTTGCAATGCTGTACTTCGTGTTGATGCTCATGCAGAGTTACCGACGGACTTCATTGAAGAAAATGTAAACTGTCTCAATGCGGGAGAATACGTTTGTGGTGGACCTAGAACGAATATTATTGATTCAGATAGCTTATGGAAACAATCACTATTGCATGTAGAACAATCTTTATTCGGGAGTGGATTTGCATCTTATAGAAGAAATGACACTCAGAAAAAGTATGTGAAATCCGTGTTTCATGGCGCCTATAGGAGAGAAACCATTGAAAAGGTTGGTATGTTTAATGAGCAATTAGTCCGGACAGAAGATAATGAGTATCATTATCGCATTCGAAAGGCTGGATATCGGATAAGATATGTGAATTCTATTCAATCCTATTATCAAACAAGAAATTCCCTTTTTAAAATGCTTGTTCAGAAATATTTAAATGGATTATGGATTGGTAAAACCATTAGAGTTTGTCCAAACTGTATCTCTTTATTCCATTTGGTTCCTATGGGATTTGTGATAGGGCTGATAGTAGCTTTAGTATTTGCAATTTTTCAAATACCTCAATTGCTTATAATATTATGTGGATTATACAGTATACTGATGGCAACAAGTGCATTGCAAAAATTCAAGCTAACAAAAAATGGATATGATTTCTTTATTCCGATATGGTGTTTATTTATTCATGTTGTATATGGCTTAGGCACGATTAGAGGAATTTTCCAAAGGGTATAAGATTTTGTGTGTTCAGAAAGAAAGTAGATGCTAATGTAGAAACTTAGTGGGTATAATAAAGAAAAATGGATAAAAAATTAACAATTTTACACTTTGCGAGTATTTCGGAGAATCCCTTTAATGGTGTTTGTGTAGTGGTTCCAAGACATGTTCAGGAGCAATCTCGGTATGCAAATGTTGGGTTTATCAATATCAATAATGAGCGTATCTCAAGCGTAACCAATCAGCTACCTTATTCATCAATGTTTTTCTTGAAAAATTTAGTGGCTCCCTTCCATCAACCAGACCTTGTTATTTTTCACGAAGCCTATCGGGTAGAATTTCTAAAAATAGCACGAGAGTTAAGGAAACATCGTATTCCCTACATTATTGTTCCACATGGTGAATTAACAAGAGATGCGCAGGGTAAAAAATGGCTCAAGAAAAAAGTAGCCAATCAGCTCTTATTCAATTCTTTTATTTCTAGAGCAGCAGCGTTGCAATGTCTCTCTCAGCGCGAAAAAGACGAAACAGTATTTTCTGTTGCAAATAAGTTGGTTCTCAGAAACGGCATGGACATTCCAAGGGTTCAAAAATCCTATCATTCGTCCTCCCCAAAAGGGGTGAGTATTCTGTATATTGGTCGATTAGATGCTTACCACAAAGGCTTGGATTTATTAGTAGAAGCGGTTCGTCTCAAGGCGGATTATTTACGTAAACAAAACGTCAGTGTGAATATTTTTGGCCCAGATTATGTCGGTCGTGCAGCCCATTTACAGAAGTTAATTGTATCAGCAAATGTGGAAGATTTAATAATGCAGTCAGATAGTCTAGCAGGGATAGACAAAGAACAGGCTTTGCTTGCTTGTGATTTGTTTATACAAACTTCCCGATTTGAAGGAATGCCACTCGGTATTCTGGAAGCCTTGAGCTATGGTATACCTTGCTTAGTGACGGAGGGAACGACATTAGGTGAACAGATTGAGCAAGCAAGTGCGGGTTGGGTGGCTCAAACGAATGCAGAGAGCATTGCAACTGTTTTAGAGAAAGCAGTTCAAGAGCAAGCCTTTTATGCTAAAAAAGGGAATGCTGCAGCTCGTATGATAAAAGAACAGTTTTCATGGGATAAAATTGCTCAAGAAACAATGGTGCACTATCGTCAATTGCTCATCGAAATAGAATGAAAGAGGAGATATGTTTTTTTATTCTTTAATAATATTGCTGATGCTTCCCCTTTCCTTATATAAGGAAAATCAACTTCCTTCTAAATTACGGGTCGGGTTTAAATTATTTTTCTTCTATTGCTTAGCTGTTTTTCGAACCTTAGAAATTGGCAATGATACCTACACCTACTATAACCTGTTTACATTTGTTTCTGGATCTAGTAGCTCTAGTGTTAGTACTCTTTTTGGTCGATATGAAATTGGATACTTGTGGCTTAATCAGGTGATTGGTCACCTGACAGATAATTTTTGGGTATTCTTGTCCATCATAACAGCAATTATCTACTATGCTTACTATAAACTCATTGAGCGCTACTCCACTAATTCGGCTTTTTCTGTATTTTTATTTTTTATACTTGGTTTTTGGGGACAGACCGTCAATATCCTGCGCGTGCAATTGGCTCTAGCTATGACGATTTTTGCTTTTTTAGCCTTTCGTGATAAAAAAATCTGGCAGACTATGTTTTTTATGCTTCTTGCAGTCTCCTTTCAGAGAATAGCTGCAGTCTTTATTCTCAGTTTTTTTGTTCCTCCCAAGATTGATAGACGGCTTTACTCTTTTATACTCCTCTTAGCTATAGTAGTTTGGCTCTTTTTGCCTCAAATTCTTTCAATTGTTGCCCTTATTGTCCCCTACTTCCGAACCTATCTGACAAGTAGTCACTATATTGTAGGGGAAGTAAAGTTGGCTTCTATGTTTGGGACTGTCACGCGGTTTACTTTTCTGGCTTTTTGTTTATACGTCTTTAAGACACATGAAGAAGAGCTATCTGGGGAAGAACGAACCTCCTTTATTTATCAAATTAATATGATTTTTATTTCCTTTTTAATCACTCTGATTTCTTTGCGTTTCAATCTCTTGGATCGCTGTCAGGTCTTTAACTGGCTCTTTATTATTGTCTTAATCCCCAATACCTTAAACTTGATTAAAAACTGGAAGAATAAAGTTCTTTCATTTGTAGCTATTTTGTTATTTTGTATAGCCCAATTTTTCGTATTCAATATTTATCGTCCAAACTGGAACCACACGTATCCGTATAGAACGATTTTATTAGAAGATAGATAGAACGATTAGAGTGTATGCGTGAAAATTGTGTATTAAACCGAAGAAGGAGTAAATAAAAGTAGATGACAACTGTTATTTCAAACCAAACAATGAAAGAATTGCAATTGAATATTTTAGGAGATGTGATTCGCTTTTGTGAAGAAAATGAAATCCGTTACTTCTTGAGTGGAGGCTCGATGCTTGGAGCAGTCCGGCATGGTGGCTTTATTCCTTGGGATGATGATATTGATCTTTGCATGCCAAGATCAGATTATCTTCGCTTTCTAGCAGAATATAAGCATGACCGCTTCAAGGTGTGTGCCTGGGACATGGATAGCGATTTTCGCTGTACCTATGCAAAAGTATCAGATTCAAGGACAACTCTTGAAGAAAATGCTGATTTCAATAGAGAGCTAGGAGTCAATATTGACATTTTTCCAGTGGATGGTCTACCAGAGAAAGTCAGAAGTAGGAAATGGTTTGTTTCCTACATGACCTTTCTCAATCGTTTGGCTTCCTTTGTTATTTTGAAAGATTTATCTAAGCGAGAACCCTTAAAAGCGATTATTATTACAGCAGTACAAGGTATCGTGAAAGGGTTAAAGTTGGAAAGCAAACTGATAGGATATGTGATTGAAAGGGCTCAAACTTATTCTTTTGCAGAGGCTTCGCACGTTGGTGTGGTGGTTTGGGGCTATGGTCTTAAAGAAATTTTTCACAAAGAAACGATGACAGACTATCTTACGGTTCCTTTTGAACACTATCAAGTAAGCATTTTAAAAGAGTATGAAACCTATCTGTCGCAAATCTATGGTGATTATATGACATTTCCACCAGAAGAAGATCAAATAGCTACACATCAGTCGCAAGCTAGATGGAAAGAAGACTGGATAGACTAATAAAACAGGAAAGGTTCTATATGAAAACTAGTAAAGAATTGTATTCACAAGCATTTTCAGAGTATCATTTAGATGATGAAATGATAAAAAAACTTCAAGAAGAATTACTTTCTATTTTTCTGGATATTAAAAGTGTTTGTGATAAATATCAGATTTCCTACATGATGGCGGGAGGTTCGCTTTTGGGCACAATTCGTCATCAAGGTTTTATTCCTTGGGATGATGATATGGATTTAATGATGTTTAGGGAGGATTATGAGCGGTTTAGAGAGCATTTTTCACAGAAATTTTCAGATAAATATTTGTTAGCAGAACCTCTATTTCATGAAAAATATTTTTATAAAATGCCGAAAGTCTACAAAAAAGGGACGACTTACATCGAAATTGCCAATGCAGGTTTGAAGGCCTTTGATATGATTTTTATAGATATTTTTATCATCGAAGATCTTCCTGAATCTCGTCTAATTAGAAAACTGAAGGGGAGTCTATATAATCTGGCTTATAAACTTTCTAGTGTGTGTATTGATTATCTCTACCCATCGCCAGTGATTGAGAAAGTCGGTGGACAAAATGAAGGAGTGATGAAGTATTATCAGTTCAGAAAACGTTTGGGCTGGTTAGCGTCTCATTTAGGCGGGATTCATTTTTATTTAGAGCTCTGTGATAGGCTAGCTCGACAAAAAAAGTCTTCTTCAGTAGTAGGTCTTCCATCTGGAATTAGTTTTGAGCGGGAGGTGTTTCCGAGAGACATCCTTACACGCACAACAATGGGTTCGTTTTGTGGATATGATGTGCATATTCCGCTACAGTATGATATCTATTTGTCTAACTTATATGGGGAGAACTATATGATGTTACCTCCAGAAGAGAAAAGAGAATTTCATGTGGCTTATAAAGTTGAATGTTAATGACTTTTAGTAGGGATGAAAAAGATGAAAGGAATAAGATGAATATAGCAGTTATATTTGCGGGGGGCTCTGGAACGAGAATGAACTCTAAAGATAAACCTAAGCAGTTTTTGTTGGTTCATGGAAAGCCCATTATTGTTCATACAATTGAATTATTTGAAACACATCCAGAAATTGATGGGATTGTTGTTGTCTGTATTGAAGATTGGATTTCCTATATGGAAGAAATGAAATACCGCTATCGATTGGACAAGGTTTCTCGAATCGTTCCCGGCGGAAGAACGGGGCAACTATCGATTTATAATGGATTAGTTGCGGCTGAAGAAACTTATGGTAAGGAGGGAAATGTTGTCTTGATCCATGATGGAGTTCGCCCCCTCATCAATGAGAAGACAATTTCAGATAATATTTCTTCTGTTAAGGAATTTGGCACTGCAATTACTTGTACGACCGCAAAAGAAACTGTTATTTTGATTAATGACGAAAACGAGGTAAGTGAGGTTCCAAGCAGAGAACACTCTCGATTTGCAAAAGCTCCTCAAAGCTTTTGGTTAGCAGACATTTTAGCTATCCATCACCAAGGCTTGCAGGAGGGGAGAGAAGATTTTATTGATTCCTGTACTATGATGAGGCATTATGGTCATAGCTTACATGTCGTCATTGGGCCACATGAAAATATAAAAATTACGACACCCGATGATTTTTATACCTTCAGAGCCTTATATGATGCTCGGGAAAATCAGCAATTAGATTAGAGGGAAGAGATTGGAAGCACACGGAAATCCGATTTTGCAGGAAGATTTAGAAATAATAGCAAGCGCGACTATCCCTATTGAGCAACTAAAAGATAGCGCAATTTTAATAACGGGTGCGACAGGCTTGGTTGGCGTCAATTTGGTTAGAGCATTTGCTTGTATGAATCGCATTCGTCACCTCAATATGATGATTTACGCCTTGGTGAGAAGTCGTCAAAAAGCGCAGATGATTTATGGAGAGCTTCTCCAACGGACGGATATTCAACTGATTGAAGCGGATTTGATTGACGATAATTTTGAACAAAAGATTCCGCTAGCGATAGTTGATCATATCATTCATGCAGCTAGTGTGACGACTTCAAAGGTGATGATTGAAAAACCAGTTGAAACAATAATGACTTCTTTAGTAGGAACTAAGCGTTTATTAGATTTGGCTCATCAAGTGAATGCGAAAAGCTTTGTATATATTTCTTCTATGGAAGTGTATGGAACATTTGATGGTTTTGAGACGAGTATGGTGATAGAAGAACAGATGGGTTATATTAATCCTTTGGAAGTGAGGAGCAATTATTCCCAAAGCAAGCGCATGTGTGAAAATATGTGTATAGCCTATCATTCGGAATACGGCTTAAATGTCAAAATTGCTCGCTTATCTCAGACTTTTGGAGCAGGTATATTGCCAGGGGAAAATAGGGTATTTGCTCAATTTGCAAATAGCGTACTGAATAAAAAAGATATTGTTTTACATACGAGAGGACTGTCTGAAGGAAATTATTGTTATCTAAGGGATACAGTGATAGCAATTCTAGTTATTTTACTAGATGGGAAAGCTGCTCAAGCCTATAATGTATCAAATGAAGAATCCCATACCACTATTTACGATATGGCGAAGATGGTCTGTGAAGAAATCGCAAATCATGAGATACGTGTTGTTTTAGACATTCCCCAATCCAATATCTTTGGTTATGCTCCTGATACGAAATTGAAATTAAAGACGGACAAGTTACGGGCATTGGGTTGGCTTCCCAGTGTTGGACTGAAGGAAGCCTATCTACGAATGATTAGTAGTATGAAGTGGGAGCAGGAGCAGCAAACATGATATTTTCTTACCTGTTAAAGCATATTGTATCTTTGAGCAAGACGTTTGTTCCTTCAGATAGTAGAGATTGATTTGTCTAAAAAGATTGTCTGATTACTTTAGTAATGAATATCAGGAGGGTTTCGTGAAGAAAGTATTATATTATACCTTTGGTTTAAATAGTGGAGGTGTAGAAAATTATTCCATCAATCTATATAAAAATATAGATAGGACTGAGCTGACAATTGATGTGATAACGTTTTACCAACGGGAAGAGTTTTTTGACAAGGAATTAGCTGTAGCAGGTGGTCAGAAAATTCCCTTGGTTCAGACCCAGGGGCAGCCTAGATGGAAAGAGCGTTTTCTCGCTATGAAAAATTTATATATGCTAGCTAGAACTGGTGAGTATGATATCGCCTACTTTAATTTTGGTTGGCCTGTTTCGATTTTAAAATATCCTCTGATCTGTCGCTTGGCAGGGATTAAAAAAATAATTATCCACTCACATAATGGAGGAGCTCTAAACCTAGGTTTGTTTCAGAAAATTTTACTTTTTTTTGCTCGAAAAGCATCTCATAGTATTGCAACGGAAAAATTTGCTTGTTCTGACAAGGCTGCCACCTGGATGTTTGGAACAACTAAGGGAGTTTACGATATTAAGAATGGAATCGAAGTGGATCGATTTCGTTACAACGGCTTTGTTCGAAAGAAAATGAGGGAAGAATTATCTATTCCAGAGGATACTTTGGTTCTAGGTTCCATTGCACGATTTCATAAGCAAAAAAATCATATATTTATGTTATCCATGTTTGAGAAATTACTTCGCATTCGTCCTAATGCTTGCCTGCTTACTGTGGGAGATGGGACATTGAGACAAGAAATGGAAGCCTTGGCTGAGCAATGGCAGATTACGGACAAGGTACTTTTTTTGGGAGAACGAAAAGATACCGAACAGTTATTGCAGGCGATGGATATCTTGGTGATGCCATCACTCCTTGAAGGTCTGCCGATTGTAGGGATTGAAGCACAGGCGGCGGGCTTAAATTGCTTGGTAGCAGATACAGTCTCACAAGAATTAGATATTACAGGAAATGTAACCTTTCTACCCTTGGAAGAAGAAGTATGGGTACAAGAGTTAGCCAACTTTGAAGGCTATGAACGTCACGATATGAGTCAGAAGATTCGAGATGCAGGCTATGATAGTCGTCATACAGCTGCTCTAGTACAAAGGATTATCAAAAAAGCAGTCGGTGACGACTAGATTGGACCTTTAGCTCTTGCAATCTGGGGTATAAATCAGTTTTCTTGCTCGAACACAGGTTTAATTAGGATGAGAGGTAAATGGAGTTTGTATATAAAGAAAAGGAGTTATCATGAAGATGAATATCGCCATGGTGGCGGATGTTTACTACAAAGAACAGTTAGAAGTTGCGATGAAGTCGATTATGCTCTATAATCAGAATGTCCACTTCTTTTTGTTAAATAAAGATTTTTCACAAGAGTGGTTTGAAAAAATAAATCATTATCTAGGATCATTTGACTCGTGTATTACAGATTGTAAAATTGAAGTAGGACATTATAGTGGATTTGCAACTAATAAATACATAACAGAAGCAACCTTCTATCGCTACCATCTTCCAGAGTTTATTAAGGAAGAAAAAGTCCTCTATCTGGATGTTGATTTAATTGTCACTGAAAATCTTCAATCATTTTATAATACAGATATTGGCAATGTAGGATTAGCTGGTATTGAGGATATTGGGATTGCTTTTAATTATGGTAAAAAAGAATTTAATGCGGGTGTCATGCTCGTTAATCTTGAGAAATGGCGTGAAAAAAATGTGTTAAAAGAGGCATTAGCAATTCATAAAAACCCTCAAGTTTCTCTACCTGATGCGGATCAAACGGTATTGAATATTTTATTTAGAGACGATTGGGTAGAAGTTTCGGATACTTACAATCAACAGGTGTTTGCCGGGCATCCATATGTACGGAGAAATAATCCTGTAAAAAGAGGAGCCATTATTCATTATACGACCTCTTTAAAGCCTTTTACCACGTTTTATAAACGCTTGATACAACTGGTATCTCTGTGGTTGAAACACCGAAAAATAACAGCAGAAGAATTCATACACAATCTATATAAAGTACCACTATCGGATGAGTGGTATAGGGTTGCACGAATGAATTGGACAGAAGTGAGGAAGAGTCAATATGAAAATAACACGAACTGATCTTTTACCCATTGTTATGGCAGCCGATTATAACTACCATGAATATGTGGAGACTACGATTAAGTCAGTTATGCTTTATCATCAGAATGTTCATTTTATCTTGCTCAATAAGGATTATCCCGAAGAGTGGTTTATAAAACTCAACCAGCACCTAGCCTCCCTTCACTCAAAGATTGAAGATAAAAAAATTAATACTGATGATTATCAACATTTTGAGACTTATTCCTATATAACAGAAGCAACTTTTTACCGCTACCATATTGCTGAATTAGCAGAGCATGATAAGGTTTTGTATCTTGATTCAGATATTATTGTGACTGGGAGTTTACGGTCATTGTATGAAACAAATATAGAAGAGTATGCTCTAGGAGCTGTTGCAGACACATGTGTTTGTTATTTCCATGGAAAAAAAGAATTTAATGCGGGTGTTATGCTCATAAATAACAAAAGGTGGCGAGAAAAGAAGGTGTTAGAAAAAACCTTGACGATTCACCAGCAACCAAATCTGTCATTACCTGATGCAGACCAAACAGTTTTAAATATGCTATTCAAAGATGAATGGTTGGCATTAGATCGAACGTATAATGTTCAGACATGCGGGGTTTTTCCGGAAATAGGAAAAAACGATAAATTTTTGAGGGGGGGGTTATCATTCATTACACAACAAGAGCAAAACCTTATACAAAGGCAAGAATATTTATTCGAACGGGCTTCAAGCTCTGGCGAAAAAAGCAAATCTCTTTAAAAACGTATCTGAAAAATATCTATGAAGTTCCGTTTTCGGATGAGTGGCATAAGATAGCTCAATTGACTTGGAAAGAGATTCATAAACAGTAAGGAAAGAATAGAGTAATGAAAATGAGACTACAAAATGCGATTTATAATTCGGCTTCAGCCCTGATTCTTTTTGTATTGAAACTTGTGATGCAGTTTGTCAATAGGACACTATTTATTAAATTTTTAGGTATTTATTATTTAGGTCTTAATGGAGTATTTTCTAATATTTTAGGGATGCTAGCTCTTGCAGAATTAGGGCTTGGGACTTCTATTGTTTACGCTCTATATAAACCTATTGCAGAAAATAAAAAAGAAAAAATTGTAGCTTATATGAATTTATATAAAAAAGTATATAAGTTTATCGCTATCGTTATTTTGTTATTAGGTCTAGCCGTTTATCCGTTTTTACCGAGTGTTTTACAGGTTTCTAGTCTAAGTTTTGAAGAAAATACCATTTATTTTCTATTTCTAATGAATTCCATTATGGGCTATCTATTATTTTCTTACAAAAGAAGCCTTTTTATTGCCCGTCAAGAAAACTATATTGTATCTTGGTTAGATTTTAGTTTATATACTGTTCTTTCTATCTGCCAGTGGCTTGTTATGATTTTCTTTAGAAGTTATGTACTTGTCCTAGTTTTAACAATTTGTGCTACCGTCATTTCGAATTTATTAATTGCCTTTTTGGCAAATAAACGCTATCCGCTAAAAAATGTAAAAGCCGATGTTTTAACAAAATCAGAAAAAAAATCTTTAAAGAAAAATGTTCTCGGCAATCTAGTAGGAAATATTGCAGGCTTTGTTGTGTTTAGTACGGATAATATTCTGATTTCTTCTTTTATAAGTGTAACAACGGTTGGGCTTTATTCTAACTATGTGATTATTACTAATGCTTTTACAAAATTAATTTCTCAAATAATGGAGTCACAAACTGCTTCGGTTGGGAATTTAATTCAAACATCAAGTTCAGATAAAGTTTATGAAGTATTTAAAAGATACCAATTTGCTAATTTTGTTATTTCTTATATGGTGTCAGTACTTATTTTTCTTCTTATGAATCCTTTTATAAATTTGTGGTTAGGAAGTGATTTTTTATTTTCACAAAGGATAGTTTTGATACTTAGTATTTACTTTTTTATCCAGGCTTATAGATATTCGGGCTTTATCTTATACGGTGGATATGGTTTATACTGGGAATCACGTTATAAACCAGTTGCTGAGGCTATTTTGAATTTGCTTTTATCTCTTTTATACTTGCTATACTTTAAAATGGGAATAGAAGGTATTTTACTTGGAACAATTTGTTCAACTCTTTTAACAAATACTTGGTTTGAACCCTATGTTATTTTCAAGTACGGTTTAAAAATGTCTATTAAAGAATACGCCTTACTAAATTTTAAACATTGGGCTGTATTTTTTATAACAATATTTCTTCTATACTCTTTATTACCACAAGGATTAAATTTAGATAATTTATTAAGCTGGATACTGCATGCTGTATCTTTTGCTATAGTTTTTAGCTTATTAATTCTATTTATTTTTTGTAAAGACAAGGCATTAAAATGGTGGCTTAACTTTGTGAGCAAACGATTGGTAAAAAAACGGTAGTCCTAGTAAGAAGATTGCCTTGAGATTTCCAAGCAATTATTGCATAATAGAGTTACTTACTCGTAATCAAAGGAATTATTATGTTGACTATCACCCCAATGGTAACGGATGATGAAAAAGAAAGAAAAGCCTATGTTCACTGGAAAGCTTGGACAGAAGCCTATTCACAGTTACTGCCCGAACATTTCTGGAAAGAATACACCTTGGAACGCTGTCGCAAGTGGGCTTTTGCCTATCCCAACGATGTCTTTGTCGCAAAGATAGAGGATAAGGTTGTCGGCTTTGTTTGTTGTGCAGCTTCGCAGCAGGAAGATTTGGAGAATATGGGAGAGATTTACGCTATTTATATTTTGTCAGAATACTATGGACAGCAAATTGGCTATCGCTTGATGCAGTTTGCTTTGGAGCAACTGAAAGATTTTTCGCAAGTAGTCCTCTGGGTGCTAGACGGCAATGAACGAGCCATTCGCTTCTATGAGTGCATCGGGTTTTGCTTTGATGGAGCTAGTAAAAGAGTCCATTTGGGCAAGGAGTTAGTCGAAAAAAGAATGATTTATAAACCTTAAGGAGGAAGTATGGCGCGTAAGGAACTGGTCACGCTGACCAATATGTGTTTGATTGAAGATAGTGAAGGGCGCGTAGTCGTGCAACGCAGAGACCCTAACGTCTATCGCTGGTCAGGTCTGGCATTCCCAGGAGGACACATCGAATCTGGCGAGAATTTCCACGATTCGGTTGTCCGAGAAGTCGTGGAAGAAACAGGCTTGACTATTGAAAACCCTCAATTGGTTGGGCTTAAGCATTGGCCAGATAAGGATGGTCATCGCTACATCGTTTTTCTCTACAAGGCGACACGCTTTTCTGGTCAATTGCGATCAAGCGAGGAAGGAGAAGTCTTTTGGCTTCCCAAAGCCGAATTAGCTCAGATGGATCTAGCCTATGACCTGCTAGAAGTTTTAAAGATTATGGATAATCCAAGTCTATCAGAATTTTTTTATACGAAAAAAGATGAAAATGGCGAATGGGATAAGCATTTCCACTAATAAGTGAGCAAGTTCAGAGAGACTGAACTTGTTTTATTTTTTAAAAAAATATGAATAAAAATACAATTAACAGTTGACAGGTGAATAAAAATGCTTTATAATGAGATTATCTTTTGAAAAAAGGAGAAAATGAGATGAAAATGAAAGAAAAAGTCCGATGATCCTGCAGAATTAAGTAAGCTAGATGCTTGTAATAATGTTTGAATAGAAAAGAGGAAGAAAAATGAAGTTGAAAAAAATGATGACAGCAGCAGTGGCTCTTGTAGCAGGTTTGAGTTTAGCAGCATGTGGTGGCGCTGATAAGAGTGCTGGCAAGGAGCCATTGGAAAAAATCAAAGAAAAAGGCACCTTGGTCGTTGCGACTAGTCCAGACTATGCTCCATTTGAGTTCCAAACTTTGGTTGATGGGAAAAATCAGGTTGTCGGAGCGGATATTCTGTTGGCCGAAAAATTGGCAGAACAATTAGGAGTGAAATTGGAAGTTTCATCAATGAACTTTGACAATGTCTTAAATAGTGTGCAAAATGGCAAGGCAGATATTGCCATTGCAGGACTTTCTGTATCTGAAGAGCGTTTAAAAGTCTTTGACTTTTCGGATGCCTACTATAAGGTAAAAGATATGCTCTTAGTAAAACAAGATGTCGTTAAGAGTTTTGGGTCAATAGAGAGTTTAGCAGGTAAAAAAGTAGCTGTTCAAAAAGGTACTACCCAAGAAATCTATGCTAAAGAGCAGTTGAAAGATTCGAGTATTGTCTCACTTACCCAAGTGGGAGAAGCAATCAATGAGTTGAAATCCGGTCAGGTTGATGCTGTGTTGCTGGATTCTCCAGTTGCATTGGGTTATACATCTCAAAATAAGGATCTTGCTGTTGCAGATATCGCCTTCCCAGAGACTGAGGCGAATACAAAGGCCATTGCTATGCCAAAAGATAGCGGTGCATTAAAAACAGAAATCGATAAGGTGATTAAAGAACTTGTTGCAAGTAGTGAGTATGAAAACTACTTAAAAGAAGTTGCAAAGTACACAGCAGTTGAATAGAACAAACCCCAATCCAACATTTGGATTGGGGTTTGTTGCGCTTCTGTATCCTCAACAAAACAATTCCGTTCTTTCTATTTGAACGAACAGTGTTACTTTTTGTGTCGACACAGGCCTCAAGAGTCTACTGGCTTGATCTCTTCTGGACGATTGATCCGTTTGAGATAGTAGGTCGTCAAGCGGGGTATGGTAATGCGTGCGCCATCTGTATTCGCTGTAATGGTGAATGCTTCTGTTGGGATAGTGTTGGAAGAAAAGACAAGTTGGTATGCAGCGCCTTCAGGGAGATCTAGCGGTAAATCGTAAATTTCTTGATCATTAAAGTTATTGACTACTAAGATTTCTTCCTCATCGCTATAACGGCAGAATGCGTAGCAATTGGCTTCTTCTAAGATTTTAGCCCATTTAAAGCCTTTTTCATGGGCTTGGTAATCATATTTCCAGAATGCGCCGTGTTGACGGTAAAAAGTAGTGAGGCTCTTCATCATTTGGGCAAAGGATTGGTGGATTGGGAAGTCCAGTAATTCCCAGTCCATTTGGGTATGCTCATGCCATTCGCGAATATGGCCCCATTCATTTCCCATAAAGAGCAGTTTTTTACCAGGATGTGCAAAGAAATAACTATAATATGCACGCGCCAAATGGAATTTGTCTTCGTAGTCGCCATTCATTTTGTTGACAATTGAGTTTTTTCCATGGACGACTTCATCGTGGGAGAGGGGAAGAATGAATTGCTCACTTTGATTGTAATACATTCCAAACGTGATTTCTTTGGCGTGATGTTTTCGGAAAATAGATGGACGTTCCATATGTTTTAGTGTATCGTTCATCCAACCTAAGTCCCATTTCATGTCAAAGCCGAGGCCACCGTATTCAAGTGGATGGGTTACCTTCGGATAACTTGAAGAGTCTTCCGCAATCATTACGACACCCTTGTATTCAGTGTGAATCAAGGCATTGACTCGTTTGATAAAATCAATAGCCGTGTGGTTGAGCTTATCATCTTCTGTTTCTCCTCGCCAATAGAGGAGATAGGATAGCGCATCTACTCGAATGCCGTCAAAGTGAAATTCATTTAACCAGTATTTGATATTGGATAAGAGGAAGGAGCGTGTGATTCCTTTTCCAAGGTCAAAATTAGCAGTTCCCCATTGTTGGTTTTCGCGGTCACTTTCTACCTCGTATTCATAGAGCCAACTACCGTCAAATTGGTAAAGTCCATGTGCGTCTTTACAGAAGTGTAGTGGTACCCAGTCAAGAATAACTCCGATTCCTGCTTGGTGGCATTGGTCAACGAGGTATTTCAATTCGTCTGGCTCACCGTATCGGCTGGTTGGACTGTAGTAACCAGTTACTTGGTAGCCCCAAGAAGCGTCTAGTGGATGTTCTGTAATCGGCAAGAGCTCGATATGGGTAAATTGGTGCTCTTTAACATGGTCGATAAGTAGAGGTGCTAGTTCTTTATAGGTGTAAAATGTATTTGCACTGCCTTCTGTAGCAAATTTTTGCTTCCAAGAGCCTAAATGGACCTCATAGACAGAAAAAGGTGCTTGTTTAAAATCATAGTTGACTCGCTCGTACATCCACTTCTCGTCTTTAAATGTATAATGGGAGTGGTAAGTAGTCGATGCGGTATTGGGACGGAGTTGGCTGAAGAAAGCATAGGGGTCTGCCTTATAGAGCTCTCTACCATCATGAGTAACGATGAGATACTTGTAGTCTTCAAATGATTTTAACCCATCAACATAGAGTTGAAAAATGCCATCTAGTTCACGGTGCATGGGGTGTGTCTTTTGCCAATTGTTAAAGGAACCCACTAAAAAGACAGTTTGAGCATTTGAGGCAAAAACGCGAAATTTGGTACCAAGGATGGTCTCTTCATCCTTGATAATGTGGGCTCCTAATTTTTCATAAAGACTGGTATGTTCACCAGTATGTAAATAGTATAAGTCAAGATCTGTGAAGGTCATAAATGTTCTCCCGCATAGTTGATTCGATTATCTTTGGGACTTTAAAAGCGTAGAAAGATACCGGTCAACCACTGCGTTATTCTGTTTTTACGAATTCTGCTAAGAGCGGCTAGATTTTTGCCCAGCCGCTCTACAATATTTAGTTGTCAAACTCTAATACGTTATTTCGTTATAGAGATCAATATAGCGCCTAGCCGATGCTGTCCAGCTGACATCTGCTGTCATGGCTTGTTGCATCAAGTGCTGCCAATCTTCTGGACGATTATAGTAGGTATCAAGGGCCAAATCATAGACTTGCTTCATGTTGTAGGCATCCTTGCCCCAGAAGCTAAAGCCACGTCCTTCTTTGGTAATGCTATTGTAAGGAAGGACGGTATCATGCAAGCCACCAGTCTCACGGACAAGTGGAAGCGTACCATAGTGCATGGAAATCAGCTGACTGATTCCACATGGCTCAAACATAGATGGCATGAGAAAGAGATCGCTCGCTGCGTAAATCTGATGTGCTAGGGGCTCATTGTAACCTTGATAGAAGGCAAATTTATCTGGATAGGCATCTTTGAAATAATGGAAGGCATGTTCGATGTCTGCCTCTCCATTTCCAAGAATGACAAACTGGACATGAGCCTGTAAGAGCTGGCTGAGAACTTCCGTTAAAAGGTAAAAGCCTTTTTGCCAGGTCAAGCGGGAGACGATTCCAACCAAGATGACATGCTCGTCTTGAGGTAGACCGAATTGGGCTTGAAGGGCTTGTTTATTAGCCTTTTTATGATGAATAGTCTCCAGTGAGTAGTGATGTGACAGGTACTCATCTGTCTGGCTATTCCAGGTATCGTAGTCAATCCCATTGACAATTCCTAATAGGTCATGGCGACGTAATTCTAAAACATGCTGCATGTGTTCCCCAAATTCTTCTGTTAGGATTTCCTGTGCATAGGTCTCAGATACGGTAGTCACTTTGTCTGCGTAGAGAATGCCTAATTTCATAAAACTAATACAGTCATCATGGAAGCGAGCAATGCCGTCTACATAGTAGCTGTAATTCATGCCCAAAGCTGACCAAAGGGCTTGTTTATTGAAAATTCCTTGAAAGGCTAAGTTGTGAATGGTAAAGACATGCTTGATGGCACGAAATTCTTCACGGTAGCTATAAAAAGTCCGACAAAGGAATGGAATGGCAGCCGTGTGCCAGTCATGGGTATGAATGACATCTGGAAAGAAGTGGAGTGCTTCTAATAAGCGACAAGTAGCATGCTGGAAGAAGCCAAAGCGCATGGCATCATCATCGTAGCCGTAGAGATCTTTGCGCTCAAAAAAGTCACGGTGCTCGATAAAGTAGAAAGTGACTCCATCTACGACTTGTTGGTAGACATTGGCCATGGACTGAATATCGCCTGCTCGTACGTCAAAGCTAGAGACATAATCAAAGTTTGAATGGTTATTGACGGCGATTTTAAGGTAAAGCGGTAGAACAACTCTTACATCCATTCCTTGTTTCACCAATTCTTTGGGAAGGGATCCGATTACATCAGCCAAGCCTCCTGTTTTAATAAATGGAAGCCCTTCTGATGCGACAAAGAGAACAGATTTTTTGGACATAGTTCCTCCTAGATAACTTGATAGGCTTTCAAATAGGCAGGTGCAGCAGCACTTCCTTTAATGTCAACTGGGTGTGCAATAGTAGTTGCTTTGTCAACAATGGCATTTTCGATATTGGCTCCGCTCTTAATGGTTACTCCGTTTAGAATAATTGAGTTTTTGATGACAACACCTTCTTCGATGACCACATCCCGGTCGATAACGGAATTTTCCACTTGGCCATTGATATTACCACCATTTGAAATTAAGCTGCGTTTGACATCGGCAAGTGGGCCATACAGACATGGCGAACTGTCGCTTGTTTGTGTATGGATTGGCCAGTTGTTCTTGAAGAGCAATTTACGTGTATCTGGGTCAATTAAGTCAAGCTGTGTTTGGAAGTAAGCCTCGACGGTATTGATACACGCAACAAAATCGCGATGAGCATAGCCGACAATCTTGTACTGACCAACAACGTCTCGCAAAATATCTTTGAACCAGTAGAGAGACGATACTTTATTGGCACGCTTAATCAGCTCAACAAAAAGTGTCCGTTTCATGAAGTAGGCTTCGAGGGAAACAGGGCGATTCTTGTATTTGCCGTGATTTTCTTCAAATTCGACAATTCGTTTGTCTTCGCCAAATTTGAGGGTTTGGCAGCCAATGAAGTTTTCTTTGGCATTGGAAACATTTTTATATAAAACAGTAATATCTGCATTCGTTTCCAAGTGTTCGTCTAGTAATTTTGAATAGTCTTGGCTATAGATAAAGTAGGACGGCGCAATCAGGACATATTCTTTGTTTGAATTTTCAATGTAGTGGATATGGTCTGAGAAGGCCTTAATATCGTGTTGGTAGATCGAATTGAAATCTGTTGCGCTGTTTAGCAAGCGTAATTTTCCACGTTTACTGTTGATATTGTAATGTTTACCAGTTCCGACGTGCTGAATGGTTGAGCGCATTTTGGCTGGCATATAGACTTGGAAGTCACTGATACCAGAGTTTGACATATTGGATAGAACAAAGTCGATTAAGCGGTAGCGTCCCAAGAAACCAAAGGCTTGAACGCCGCGGTGATCCATGACATCTCCAAAATGCACATTATTTCCTTCGATGTTGACAATTCCTAATGTATTTCTTAGCATGGTAATCCTTTCTTACTTGCTTACGTTTTTATCGATTAAGAGAATAGAGTCAGCAGTACCTGAGAGTTTTGTCCCTTCTGCGATTTTCACTTGTTCTGCCACAATAACATAATCTAATTGCACATTTTCCCCAATCGTAGCTCCAGGGAGTAGGACAGAATTTTTTACAGAGGCGCCATGATTGACCACAACATCTGTGGAAATAACCGAGTGTTCAACGCTTCCCTCGATAATAGCTCCCTTGTCAATGTAGGCACTACGAACGGTTGCATTTGAGCCGATGACTTGTGCTGGAGAGCCAGAATCTTCTGAGTAGATTCTCCAAGATGAATCGGACAAATCTAAGTCATTTGCATGGTCAATCAAGTCCATGTTGGATTCCCAAAGACTATTAACCGTTCCGACGTCTTTCCAGTAGCCACGGAATGGATGAGCATAGAGGCGTTTGCCATCTGCCAAGTATTTTGGAATAATGTCGTGACCAAAGTCGTGCGATGAAGTATCTAGCTTATCATCTTCAAGCAGGTATTTACGTAGGGTCTTCCATGTAAAGATGTAAATTCCCATTGAAGCGAGATTGCTCTTTGGATTGGCTGGTTTTTCTTCGAATTCTTCGATGCGATACTGGTTGTCGGTATTCATGATACCAAAGCGAGATGCTTCTTTCATTGGAACTTCGATCACTGCAATCGTTGCATCAGCTTCATTTTGAATATGAGTGTCCAGTAATTTGTCATAGTTCATCTTGTAGATGTGGTCACCAGATAGGATGAGGACATATTCTGGATCATGTAGGTCAACGAAGTCGATATTTTGTGTAATAGCATCGGCTGTTCCCTTATAGAGACCGAATCCTTCAATTTTTTCACTTGGAGGAAGCACAAAGATACCAGAACCCTGCACATCTAATCCCCAACGTTGAGATTGGGCAACGTAAGAGTTGAGTAGGACAGGCTCGTATTGGGTTAAAACACCAACAATGTCAATTCCTGAGTTTGCACAGTTACTGAGCGGAAAGTCGATAATGCGATATTTTCCACCGAAGGCAACAGCAGGTTTTGCAACCTTTTGGGTCAAGCCTTCCAAGCGCGTTCCACGTCCACCGGCAAGAATCATTGCTAATAATTTATTTTGTGCCAAAATAGATCACTCCTTATATATAAGATAAATCTATTATAGCATAAAGAAAAACATAACGAAAGCGTTTTCCGAAAAAATAGATGAATTATTTTCATTTTTTCTTGCGGTACGCTTTCACTATGTTTAAAAAAGGTTTTTCTGCTGGTTAGAAGCTAGTCCACATCAAACTTGACTTCGTCTAAGAGGTAGGTGATAAATTTTTCCCCCATTTCAGAAAGAATGGTCTTTTCATGCTGAATATAGACCAATTCAATCTCGTCATCGTAGTCGAGAGGAATCGAGACAATATTATCACCATTTAAGTTGGAATTTAAAATCCCTGTGGCAATGGTGTAGCCGTCTAGTCCGATTAGCAGGTTAAACAGGGTCGCACGGTCGGAAACCACAATTGATTTTTTATGGTGTTCCTGAGAGAGAATCTCTTCTGAGAAATAGAAGGAATTGTGGATTCCTTGCTCGTAGCTGAGGTAGGGAAAATCTGCCAAATCTTCCAAAGTAATGACTTCTTTTTTGGCAAGGGGATTGGTCTTACTGACAAAGACATGGGGTCTTGCTGTGAAGAGGTGGGTATGGCTTAGGCGGTGGTCATCGAGTAGCTTTAAGAGGACATCACGGTTAAAGCTATTTAAAAAGAGGACACCAATTTCAGAACGAAAATTTTTGACATCGTCGATAATTTCCCAGGTCCGTGTTTCCCGCAAAAAGAGTTCGTAATCTTCCATATCCGTTTCTTTTAGCAGAGAAACAAAAGCGTTAACCACAAAGGCGTAATGCTGAGAAGAGACACTAAAGAGTTGGCGTTTTACTCCAGGATTTTTATAACGTTCTTCTAGGAGTTCGGTTTGTTCTACAACTTGACGGGCATAAGAGAGAAATTCCATGCCGTCTCTGGTCAGGGTAATGCCTTTGGGATTTCGATAAAAAATGTCAATGCCCATCTCTTTTTCCAAATCGCGAACAGCGTTGGATAGGCTGGGCTGAGTGATAAAGAGTTGTTTGGCAGCTTCGTTCATGCTACCTGTTTCAGCAATTTTAATGATGTAGTGTAATTGTTGGATTCTCATATATCTATTGTATCATGATTTGACAAAAAAAGGCGAAAAATGTATAATACACAATAATAAAACCTTTAATTGAGTCCAGAGAGGCAAAAAAGGCGAAATCAGATACAAAGAAGCTAGGCGATTTTAGGCTATCTGGCACCCTGCTGTCATCAGCTATGACAGACGTGTCGGACAAGGCGGGATTGCTAGAACACTCGTTCTTTTCGTGTAACCTTGCCTGTGGTAGGGTTATTTTTTGTAGGAGGAAGTTTGAAAAAAGTCAAAGTTAATTGAGCTATTGTTTACCCAAATTTTGGGCATACTAAAAAGAGGTCTTGAAACCTGATTTTTAAAATGAAACGACGTTAAAACCGTGTTGTTGTGCGTATCGAA
>NZ_JBFRYH010000003.1:0-61561 GCF_040984445.1 Streptococcus handemini | reverse complement strand
TTATATTCTGGTTGTTCTTTATGAAGCATAGCTCTTATCCTCCTCATATGAGATACTTTCATTATACTCCTATTTATAAAGAAAAGCCCTTAGAAAATGAATTCTATGGACTTTGTCTTCAATCTGAAGCTCCTAAGTTAGGAGTTTCTTTTTTTACGATTTTTAACAATGAAGGACTTGAGGCGATGAAAAAATGACAACACATCTCCTGCTCTTGGGTCAAATGCTTCCACCTGCAAACTTTGCACCGTTGCATTCAAAACAGCTCCAATAATGAGAATATTGGCCAAAAAAATGAACCACAACATCAATACCAGAATCACAAGAGACGATACTAAACGAAAATCCAAGAGACGGTTGGTGTAGGAATCAATATAAATACCAAACAATTGTCCAACCGTTGCCATAACTCCTAAAACAAACAGGGAACCAGGTAAGACATAGCGAATTTTTCGAATTTGAACATTGGGCAGGAAAAAATAGAGCATGACCAATGCAAGAAAAAGCGCGATATAAGCAACTAATTGACCCTGATTGAGGAAATGATCAAACAGGGGATCAAAATGAAATTTGGACGACAGCAATTGGAGAAGAGTCTTACCAAAAGCTAGCATCATCATACTAAAAATAATAATGGCTTGGAGACCAATTCCTAAAAAAATGCCAACTGCTCGACTAATAATAAAATCCCGATGTTGATCAACATTATAGGCCTTGTTCACTGCTTTTTGGAGAGCTACCATACTCTTTGACAACGTCCATAGGGTAGTCGCAATGGCAATTCCTAGCCAAGACGAGGAAGGTTTCGTTAGAATACTCACAACCATCTCCGCCGCCGTCGGGTAGATTTGTTCTGGAAAAAAGTCTGCTAGAAAAGCTAAGATTTGCTCTACATCAATCTGTAAATAGGGTAAAAGATTGGCCAGGGTCAACAGAATCGGAAAAATCGAGATAATTAAGTAATAGGCAACGGCTACACCTGTCAAATCCATTTCTGCTGCTTGATAAAAGGACAAAAAGGAGGTTCCAAATGACTTACAGTTGCTCCATAGCTTCTTTCTGTTCATCCTTCCTCCTTTTCCCTACTTAAAATTAGTAACTTCTTTCTTCTCCTTGACTGGTTAAAATCACAGGACCGTCTTTAGTAATCACAAATTGGTGTTCGTATTGGCAAGACAAGCCGCCGTCTAAGGTTTTATGCGCCCAACCTGTCTTTTCATCGGTATCAATTTCCCAGGTACCTGTATTGATCATCGGTTCAATCGTTAGGACCATCCCTTCACGCAATCGAAGACCACGTCCTCTACGTCCATAGTGAGGCACCATTGGCTCTTCATGCATGGTTGGTCCAACACCATGACCGACCAAGTCACGTACGACACCATAGCCTTTGCTCTCAGCATATTCTTGAATCGCAGCACCAATATCGCCAATACGGTTGCCAACAACTGCCTGTTCAATTCCTAGGTAAAGACACTCTTTGGTCACATCCATTAAGTCTTTCACTTCTTGGCTCACTTCTCCTACTGCATAGGCCCAACAAGAATCCGCTAGACCACCAGCGTATGGCTCAGTATAGGTTTTCATGAGAGCGACATTGTTAAAATCCAATTTAGAAACATCCACGATGCTCTTATCAAGCGGTTCACTCAAAACCATGTCAACCTTCAATAAATCACCTTCTTTTAACTTATAATGACGTGGAAAAGCATGAGCCACTTCATCATTCAAACCACAACAAGTCGCATAAGGATAATCCATCAAATGCCCCTCTACTCCAATTTGAAGAGGCAAAACATTTTCTTCCTTACACCGTCTGCGAACATATTCCTCTACTTCCCACATATCAAACCCTGGTTTAATCAGGTCACGCAAACCGATATGAATACTAGCAAGAATATCACCTGCTCGGTCCATTGCCTCAATTTCTCTTTGTGATTTAATCGTAATCATCTCATTCCTCTTCTAATAGTTTATACTGTGATGCAAGTAACTGAAACTCTACATACTCCCGCATTCTATGGCTATATCGGTCACTTCCCTTATACTGGCGGACCTTTTGAAAACCTGCTTTTTCTGCCACACGCTGACTCGCTATATTTTCTATATGAGTAATGACAGATACCTTCTGAAAACCCACATGGTGAATGGCTAGGTAAGCCAGTGTCTGAAGAGTTTCTGTCATCAATCCCTGTCCCCAAAAAGATTGCCTTAGAAAATACCCTATTTCAGCTTCCTTCTTTTTTTCCTCAATGTTTTCAAAGCGAATGCAACCAATCATCTGCCTACTTTCTTTCTCTTCGATTGCCCAAATTCCTAAGGGCAATTTCATAAAGATTTGGACGAGCAGATTGGTTGTCTCTGCCAAGTTCCTAGCACTCGGCATGAGATATTCTGTATTCAAGGGATTTGAAAGTATCGCATGCAAATCTTCTCTATCTTCATAAGAAAAGGGGCGAAGAAGCAGACGGTCTGTTTCAAAGTAGGCATATCTTGCAAGAGGTTCCCAAATCGTCATCTTTTCTTCCTTATCAAAAATGAGTGAGTACCAATCGGTCAGTTCCTTCTCGATTTTCCTCACTCACTCCTTTAGAGTAGCCATTTAGCCAAGTTAAGCAACAGCTTATTCTTCCACTAATTGAATATCTGCACCTAGATCTTGTAGTTTTTCAATAATATTGGAATAGCCTCGAAGGATAAACTCAATATTGGTAATTTCAGTACGACCTTCAGCCATCAATCCTGCAATGACCATCGTAGCGCCAGCTCGTAAATCCGTTGCTTTAACACGTGTACCATTCAACTTGTTTGGTCCTTGGTAGCTGATGCGACTTCCTAAAACACGAATATCGGCTCCCATATTAGCCAATTCTTGCACATGACCGACACGTTTCTCATAAATGGTGTCTGTAATCGTTCCTTTACCTTCCGCCTTGAGTAATAAGGGAGTAAGGGGTTGTTGCAAGTCTGTTGCAAATCCTGGATAAGGAGAGGTTTTGACACTAACAGCCTTCAGTCTATCTTGCTTTTCAACAAAAACACTATCTTCTGACACTGTCATCCGAACACCCATGGCCTCTAACTTAGCAATGAATGCCTCTAAATGTTCGTAGAGAACATTGTCAATCTGAATCCCTTCACCAACCGCAGCTGCAAGAGCAATATAGGTTCCTGCCTCAATCCGATCCGGAATGACTTGGTGACGCGTTCCATGCAGTTCTGTAACACCTTCAATCGTAATCACTTCTGTACCTGCTCCACGAACATGGGCACCCATATTGTTCAAAAGCGTTGCCACATCAATGATTTCTGGCTCACGGGCTGCATTTTCAATCACCGTACGGCCCTCCGCCTTAACTGCTGCTAGCATGGTATTAATCGTAGCACCAACGCTGACCGTATCCATAAAGATGTGCGCTCCTTGGATTCGTTTTCCATTCGTTGAAAGGTGCATATTCAGTCCTTCGTAGGTCATGGTTGCACCCATCGCTTCAAAAGCCTTTAAGTGTAAATCAATCGGACGTGGTCCCAAATCACAACCTCCTGGTAGTCCTACAATGGCTTGACCAAAACGACCGAGCAAGGAACCATAAAAATAATAGGAAGCACGTAAACTATTGATTTTACCAAAGGGCATAGGCACATCTTGAACACCACGAGGGTCAATTTCCAAGGAATCCCCGCTACGCTTGACACTCGCTCCCATCATCTCCACGATGTCAATAAGACTGTCAACATCTGAAATCTCTGGAACACCATCCAAGGTCACAATACCATCTGCTAAAATAATTGCTGGAATCAGAGCTACAACTGAATTTTTTGCTCCGCTGATAGTCACATTCCCCTTAAGAGGACGACCACCATTAATCACAATTTTTCTCATACTATACAAATCACTTTCTCGTTTTCGCCAAAAAAGGGCATACAGTTTATTGTATCACATCTTCTGTAAAATAGCTAGTTTAACAATTAGACGTCTATCAACTAGTCAATCTGTTACGCTCCGATAGCTACTGCTATCTACTCTTTTCATCTATTTTTACCCGTTCACTGTGAATTAAGAAAGGAGTGAGCTTCGTCATAACCGTATCCCACTCCTCTTTGTTAATTTTCTACTAGTTGTTTCAGCGCTTCCACCTTGTCCAAACGTTCCCATGGCAAATCAATGTCTGTCCGTCCCATGTGACCATATGCCGCTGTTTGGCGATAAATTGGTCGTTTCAAATCCAACATTTGGATAATGCCTGCTGGACGAAGGTCAAACAATTCTCGCACAGCTGCTTCGATACGATTTTCAGCAACGGTACTGGTTCCAAAGGTATCAATCCGTACAGAGACAGGATGAGCGACTCCAATCGCATAAGCGAGCTGAACTTCAGCTTTCTTGGCCAAACCTGCTGCTACGATATTTTTAGCAATGTAGCGGGCTGCATAGGAAGCTGAACGATCGACTTTTGTCGCATCTTTTCCAGAAAACGCACCACCACCATGACGGGAATAGCCCCCATACGTATCTACGATAATCTTACGACCTGTTAATCCAGAATCCCCTTGCGGACCACCGATGACAAATCGACCTGTCGGATTGATGAAATATTTGGTCTCCTCATCCAAATAACGGGCTGGAATAACTGTTTGAATCACCTGCTCGATGATGTCTTTGCGAATCGTTGCCTGACTTACTTCTGGGTCATGCTGGGTTGAAATAACGACTGTATCCACACGAATTGGTTGATCTTCTTCGTCATATTCAACGGTCACCTGACTCTTGGCATCTGGACGCAGATAGGGAATCGTTCCTGCCTTACGTAAATCTGCTAATTTCTTTACCAATTGGTGACTAAGTGAAATGGGCAATGGCATCAATTCCGGCGTTTCATCTACTGCAAAACCAAACATCAGTCCTTGATCCCCAGCTCCAATCTGATCCAGCGGATCTTGCTCATCATTGCCACGAACTTCCAGGGCTTCATTGACCCCTTGAGCAATATCAGGTGATTGCTCAACCAAAGACGGATGCACACCTACTGTTTCAGCTGAAAAACCATATTCCGTATTGGTATAGCCAATCTCTGCAATGGTATCCCGTACAACACGGTTAATATCAACATAAGCAGTGGTTGAAATTTCTCCAAATACATGGACAGAACCTGTATAAACAGCTGTTTCAGCTGCTACATGGGCGTCCCTATCCTGCTCTAAAATCGCATCTAAAATCGCATCGGAAATCTGATCCGCAATCTTATCCGGATGCCCCTCAGATACCGATTCAGAAGTGAAAAGTTTACGTTCTGACATCTTCATGTCCCCCTTTAAATAAAATGATCCTAGAAAAACAACTACTCGATGACCAACTCCCTACAACTGCAAACAAACGATATTTTCGCTTATGAATAGCAAGTAAAGCACTTAGCTTCAAAAATCTACTAGACCTTTGAAGGTTGGAGATAGAACTAACACAGTTAGTATCCTTAGCATCATAGCAGCTGCCGTAGAAAAAGTGTAACATAGGAGCTATTTTTCTTAGTTCAGTTACGACGACTGGGAAAGGAATTCGTTACTAAAACCTTTCTCAGTCTAGTAAGTTGGCTAGCTTAAAAGGTCTAGTAGACCTTTTAAGTTCGGAAATAAGACTAACGAAGTTAGTTGACCTTACTGCCGTACAATGACGTATGACTTTACTACTGACACTATTATCAAGCTACGACGGTTTCCCCAAACGAACGATATTTTCGCTTGGGGAAAGCTAGTAAGTCGCTTAGCTTCAAAGGTATGGGAGACCTTTGAAGGTTGGAAATAAGACTAACCAGGTTAGTCTCCTCTATTCAAGTAGCGGCTACCGTAGAAAAAGGTACAACGAAGGAGCCGTTTTCTCTAGTTCAGTTACGAAGATTGGAAAAGGAATTCGTTACTAAGACCTTTCCCAGTCTAGTAAGTTGGCTAGGCAGACCGCCTAATAGCGACTGCCGTACAATGACGCGTAGCCTTGCTACCGACATTGTTGCCAAGTTAAAAGTTACAAAGCACCGATTGTTTTCTTTTTGAGTAAACAATCGCCTTTTCGGGACTCATAACCCTTTCATTATATCATGTTTTCATTGAAAATTCAGGTTTTTTTAAAATAGTTTTTCGACTTTTTCTGCGCCTCTATTTCCAATCCTTATCCTAAATCTGCAAGATTTATCCTGGAGAGAAATATCCTAAAAGCTCTGCTTTAGGGATTGCTTCCTGCCTATTAGTAACACTTAGCTTTGAAAATACATTTGCCAAATGATTGGAAACAGTCCGTTTACTAAAAAATAATGTTTCACAAATCTCATCAATCGTTAAGCCATTTCTGACAGACTCTAACACTTCTATCTCTCGTTCAGACAAGATGTCCACGATTTCTTCTACCGAAAAATACTTTTATCAATAAAGGCATAAGCTCCCATCTTCTGTGCTCGATATTCATATTTTTTCCTGTACCCTATTAAAATAACAATTCCCGCGTCGTAAAATGAAGTGCAACATAAAAGACATGTTTATCTGTTATACTAAACGTTGCAAAATCCAGTATAGAAAGATGATAAACATGTCCACTTCTGATTGTGCCACCAAACGTTCTTATAAGCACCTGACAGCTGGTCAGAGAGGAAAGATTGCTCTCTTCCTAAAATAAGGAACTTCTAAAGGCGAAATTGCTCGCCAGCCAGGTGTTCATCACTCAACCATAACTCGTGAAATCAAGCGTGGTAAGGTCCAACAGATGAAAAAGTGAATGGAAAAAAGGACAAGCCCCTAGGGGAGACAGTAGAGATCCTGTGCCCATTTATTAGCATTTTATCAAAAATAGAGAGAGACGCAATAAGTAATTCGCGCATTCCCATATCAGCTCTAAGAAATCCTTACATCTTGTTGAACAAAACCAAGCTTGTTCTAGCATTGTCATTTTTCTCCTTTCAAAATGAGTAAAGCTGGGACTTGAGCCCAGCTTCTCTTATTTATTTTTCAGCGCACGTTGAAAATTTTTCCACAAGCCTAAATCATCTGTTTGGAGGATGAGACTGGAGTAGATTTTTCCAATATACCAAATGCTAGCTGCTGTTGTCCCAAGTAAAATGAGTAAAGAAAGGAGACCTTCAAGATAGGAGGCTTCTTCATGAATGAGACGAATCGGCATAAAAAACGGGGAAAAGAAAGGAATGTAGGACCCAATGGTGAGTAAAATATGTTCACCTTTTACTCCCAAGCTGATACTCATCAGCATGGCAACAACAACCAGTAAAACAAGGGGTTGAACTGCCTTGTTGACATCTTCCACACGTGTCACCAAGGCACCGCAAGCTGCCGAAAGGACAATGTAGAAAATCAATCCTAGTAACATAAAGAAGATTGTATAAACAGTTGAAGGCCGGAACAATAGCACCACCATTTCTTGCGATTGCTCTAAGAACCTCTGGACAAGCGGGAACTGACCAGCGACAAAGTAGGCAAGAAGGAAACCAACTACATAGATGGAAATATGAGTCAACACAACTGCCATAATCCCTAACATGCGTCCATAGAAGTAATTAGAGGCACGGACACTAGAGAAGATGACCTCCATAATCTTGGTTCCTTTTTCATTCGCAATATCCTGAGCTGTTGTGCTTGCATACACAATAAGTAGCATATAAAGAGCAATGGAGAGAACAAAAACTAAACCTTGTTGAAGTGTCTGAGTCAATTCTGTATTTTTTTCAATCACTTCATCATAGCTAATCTCTTGGGATAAGATTTTTTCTTGCTCCCCAGTCAACTGAGCTGCTTTCTGGTTCAAATCTGCCTGAAGTTTTTTCAAATCATCCAAGATAGATTGCTTAGCAAACTGATTCATACTTTCCTTACCATGATAAGCAGCATGCACTCGATCTTCTGCGACACCTAGCACGAGGTAGCCATCAATTTCTCCATCGTCTACCGCTTTTTGGGCAGCCGTTTGATCCAAATAATCAAAATTGTACTTGTTCTTATCCTCTCCTAGCGCTTGCTGAATCTCAGGACTGGTCGAAACGATTGGGATTGGTTCGGAAGATAATTGGGACATGCCGGCAAGAACACCCATTCCGACAGAGAATCCTAAAAAGATAAAGGGACTCAAGACCATAAACAAGAAACTCCATGATTTCACATGACGGAAATAGGTTTCTTTCATCACAATAAACAGTTGTTTCATAGGGCTACTCCTGATTCTAACTTGAAGATTTCATCAATCGTTGGGGCTTGTTGGTCAAAGGTTGACACATACTGTCCCTGAGTGAGAATATCAAATAAGGCTGGGCCTGATGATTCATCATCCAAGACTAGCCGCCAAGTACCCTGTTTGGTCCGACTGACACTGATCACATGGGGCAGAGCTTCCAATTCTTCCTGTATACGTTCACTGGCAACGAATAGCCGGGTCTTCCCATAGCTATTTCGAACCTCTTCAATGGTCCCTGCAACAACTACTTTCCCATCACGAATCATCAAAATATCATCACAGATTTCTTGGACATTGGTCATAACGTGATCTGAAAAAATAATGGTCGCTCCACGCTTTTTCTCCTCTAGAATCACTTGTTTCAGCAATTCTGTATTGACCGGATCAAGACCACTAAAAGGCTCGTCCAGAATAATCAAATCTGGTTGGTGCATCAGGGTAATCATCAACTGGATTTTCTGTTGATTTCCCTTTGATAGGCTTTTAATTTTATCGGTTGGATTTCCCTTGACCTGTAATTTTGCCATCCAAAGCGGCAATTGTTCCTTGATATAAGAAGTCGACAAGCCTTTCAAACTGGCCAAATAATGAACTTGATTGTAAACTGTTAATTTTGGCATGAGACTCCGCTCTTCTGGCAGATAACCAATTTTCTCATACGTTGCTTGTGAAATAGCTTGCCCATCAAAGCGAATCTGTCCTTCATAGTCTAAAAATTGCAAAATACTGTGAAAAATGGTTGTTTTTCCTGCACCATTTTTTCCAACAAGACCGACAATCCGTCCTTTTTCTGCTTGAAAATCGATCCCATGTAAAACAGCCTTGTCACCAAAACTTTTTCTCAATCCTACTACTTCTAACATCGAAACCTCCTTTTTGTATCACGATGCTCTGTAAGCATTTCCAAAATAATAACAACCTCATTATACTCCTATTCGATGCAAAATTCAACCAAAATTTGCTTTTTTTTTTTAGTTTAATTGAAAAATTGAGCTTTTTAGATCCAATCTGTCTGTGAAATCGCCTCTTTCACTTTATCAATTGACAGATGAACGAGTTCACATTCTTTTTCTTGATAGAGATAGGTGGCATAATCGTCTATGCGGTATTCGTTGATATAAACCACTCGTTTGCAGCCGACTTGAAGAAGCTGTTTGGAACAATTTAGACAGGGGAAATGCGTGACATAGGCTGTAAAACCTCTGGGAATCCCTCGCTCTGCCCCTTGTAAAATCGCATTGACCTCGGCATGCAAGGTTCGCACGCAATGTCCATCCACCACCAGACACTCCTGCTCTAAACAGTGCTCAGTTCCAGAAACAGAGCCGTTGTAGCCTGTTGCCACAACCTTATTCTCCTTGACCAAGACCGCGCCCACCTTTGCCCGTTTACAGGTTGCTCGATTGGCAATCAAGAGAGCTTGCGCCGCAAAATATTCATCCCATGCTAAGCGTTTTTCTGACATCTTCTAGCCTCCTCAGATATATTTTCCTTATTATACCATGTTTTTCAAAAAGGAGAGAGCTCAAAAAGCGAATAACAACAATCGACTCCCGATAGTACATCAAGCATCAAATCTCAGCTTTGGGGAACAAAAAAAAAGAATGAGCCTCTTACAGCCCATCCTCTGCTTTGTTCTATTATTTGGCCTCATACCATGTTTTGCCTGCATTTTCATCAGCAAGCAATGGAACGGAGAGGGAAATCGCTGATTCCATGACATCTTTCACCATAGAACGAATGATAGCCAATTCATCATTTGGCACTTCAAGAACAATCTCATCATGCACTTGTAAGAGCATGCGAGTGCGTAAACCAGCTTCTGTCATGGCCCTATCTAGGTTAATCATAGCCACTTTTAGTACATCCGCAGCTGAACCTTGAATCGGTGAATTGATAGCAGTTCGTTCGGCAAAGTTTCGCACATTAAAATTGCGAGAATTGATTTCAGGAATTTCACGACGGCGGTGGTAAATCGTCTCAACATAGCCCTTATCACGCGCCTCACGAACAATACGTTCCATATAGTTCTTAATGCCCGGGAAACGTTCAAAATAGGTATCAATATAGTTTTTCGCTTCCTTGCGGCTAATACCCAGATTATTGGACAGACCAAAGTCTGAAATGCCATAGACTACGCCAAAGTTGACAGCCTTAGCGTTTCGGCGATCATTTGCTGTCACATCTTCAGGCTTTTCAATGCCAAATACCCGCATGGCAGTCGAAGTATGAATATCAGCTCCTTGGCGAAAGGCTTCAATCAAATGTTCATCCTGCGAAATATGCGCCAAAATCCGTAATTCAATCTGGGAGTAATCCGAGCTCAGTAGGACACTATCTTCCCATTCTGGCACAAAGGCCTTGCGAATCAAGCGACCTTGCTCAAGTCGAACAGGGATATTTTGCAAGTTGGGGTCTGTACTAGAAAGGCGACCTGTCTGGGTCAAATCTTGCACATAGCGGGTACGGATTTTCCCGTCTTCCATAATGGATTCTTGAAGACCAATCACGTAAGTTGATTGCAACTTGGTAATCTGACGGTACTCGAGAATTTTTGACACAATCGGAGCAATCGGAGCCAGTCGTTCTAGCACATCTACTGCTGTGGAATAACCTGTCTTGGTCTTTTTGGTAAATTCAAGTGGCAATCCCATTTTTTCAAAGAGAATGACACCTAGTTGCTTAGGAGAGTTGATATTGAACTCCTCACCAGCCAAGTCATAAATGTCTTTTGTCAACTCTTCAATCAAGAGATCATTTTCAGCCTGCATGACTTTCAGAGTCTCAGCTTCGACCTTAATCCCTGTCATTTCCATCTTAGCAAGGACATTTGCAAGGGGCAACTCCATATCAAAGAGGAGGTCTGACTGCTGGTTTTCAGCCAATTTAGCCCGCATAATGGCTTCGGTCTCAACGAGAACGGCTAGTTTGTTAGCCAAGTGTTGATAGAGTCTTTCTAACTCAGGCATGGATCGTTTGGCACCTCTGCCATAGACAACTTCATCTGCATCTAAACTGTTCTGACCGTATAACTTAGCAATAGTTGCAATCTCATTGTCTTCTACCGTCGTGAGCAGATATTTAGCTAAACGACTATCAAAAGCTGCTAGTCCTAGGTCAATCCCATAATGGGAAAGCAAGACCTTGCTCCGTTTGAAATCGTAAGTTTTAATGGCTGTTCTTGTCAGAAAATCACGCAAGATATCTTGTGACAGGAGCTCTGCTCCTCCGACATAAATAGCCTGTTTATCTCCCCAAGCAAGACCGATAATGGGGTCTTTATGGTAATTGTCCCCAAAAATTTCAAAGTGGAAAAACTGGTCTTCATGAAGCATGTCTGTAGCAACCTGTTCAACTACTACAAAGTCGTTCTTGATAGCTGTCGGTGCTGTTGCCTCACCTCCTAGTTGGGAACGGAGCAATTTGAATCCCATATCCTCATAGAAGCGCGCCAATTGCTCAACATCTGCACCTTGATAAACAATATCTTCAAGACCAATGGTAATGGGCGCTTTCGTATCAATGGTCGCAAGTGTCCGTGATAGAAAGGCCTGCTCCTTATCCTGAATCAGATTGTCCTTCATCTTAGACTGCTTCATGCTGTCAATATGCTCGTAAATACCGTCTAATGATCCATATTCGGCCAAGAGTTTGAGTCCTGTTTTTTCACCAATCTTGGTCACACCAGGGATATTATCTGATTTATCTCCCATGAGTGCTTTTAAGTCGATAAACTGAGTCGGGGTGATGCCCATTTTTTCCATGAGATAGGCTGGGGTAAATTCCTCGAATTCGGCAACTCCTTTTTTGGAGATTTCAACAATGGTGTTTTCATCCGTTAATTGGATCAAGTCCTTATCACCACTGACAATGGTCACATCAAACGGTTCGCTACTTCCTTCTGCTAACTTATCCAAAGTCCCAATGATGTCATCTGCTTCATAGCGTTCCAAATCATAATGGCGAATACCCATGACCTCAAGCATTTGGCGAATGAAGGGAAACTGCTCTCGAAATTCATCCGGTGTTTTAGCACGTCCCGCCTTATAGGCCTCATACATCTCTGTACGGAAGGTTGTTTTCCCCGCATCAAAAGCGACCAATACATGAGTTGGCTGGATCCGCTTCATCATATGGTCCAGCATGAGATGAAAGCCGTAAATGGCATTGGTATGAAGGCCAGTCGGACTCTTAAACCGATCAATTTGATTGTAGAGTGCAAAAAAGGCACGAAAGGCTACAGATGAGCCGTCTATTAGTAATAATCTATTTTTTTTCATGTTTTTATTATATCATGTTCTTCCAGCCAAGAATAGAAAAAGGGAGTAGAATAATCTGCCAGATTATCTCACTCCTTTTTAATTTTATAGTTTGACGTTATATATTAACAGTCTAGTGGACTGTTGGCACCCTCCGATTACTCTCCAGACTTGAGGGCTTCAAGCATATCTAATTGACTCAACTGGCGGTGAACTAACCAGCCTAACAGGGTGAGTATTCCTAGCACGGCGACAATTGGAACAATATAGACATCAATGGATACAGTTGGAGCAAATAGGATAGCTGGGGAAGCAATGACAACCAGAAGCAGGCGATGTAAGAAGAATCCTGCACATAGACCTAAGACAATCCCCAAGGTTGATAGAATCATGGTTTCACGATAGATATAAAAGGTCACTTCACGGTCATAAAATCCCAAGACTTTAATGGTTGATAATTCCCGAATCCGCTCTGCCATATTGATGGTCGTCAAATTATAGAGAATGACAATTCCCAGTAAAATAGATAAGACAATCAAAATCAGCATGACAGATTGTAGGGACTGAACAATCGTTTCTAGTAAGGTAATTAGGGAGAGATTCTGCACGACCGCAACAACCCCTTTCATAGCTAGAAAATCACGTGCTACCTTCTCAACCGTCTTCTTATCTGACTTGTCTAAAATAACCAAATCTGCATTTGCATGATAAGCTTTTCCGCTTGCCCGCTGATAGGCAGCGTCCGACAAATAAATAAAGTGACCAGCATACATCTCAGTAATTCCAGCTACCTTCAGTGTCAGCTGTTCTTGCTGAACCTTCACCGTCAACCTATCTCCTACATCAACCTGATACAACTGAGCCAACTTCTGAGAGATAATTGCCCCTTCATCTGATAAGACTAGTCCTTGACCATTCTTAGAATCTCGTAAGGTAACAAAGGAAGACAGATCTTTTTCTGGACTGATAAAAAGGCTAATGGCAAGGGCGTCATCCTGACCTTCTATTGTTTCTGTTAAACCGTAGTAAGCAATCGGTAGGGTCTTTTGAATGGAAGGTGACCGCAACGCCTTTTCAAGCTCGACGTTATCTTCTTGACTGGCTCGACTTTGCTTGACAAGCACCAATTGATAATGCAAAAGTTCTTGAAATTGACGATCGATGACCCGCGAAATAGAAGAACGAATCCCTAAGCCAGCAAATAAGAGAGCGACTGAGCCTGCTACACCAATAATAGTCATGAGCATCCGTTTTTTATAACGTAGAATATTGCGAGCTGTCACTTTTTGAGTGAAACTCAAACGCTGCCAAACCATTGGAACATATTCCAAGAAAATCTTGGCTCCTGAAACAGGAGGCTTGGCGTGTAAGAGCTGAGCTGGGTTGTCTTTTAACTCCCTGCGTGCAACCCAATAGGTTGGCAACACAGAAGCAAGAAGAGAAAATAGGATTGCTAGAAGGTACCATTTCGGATAGAGAGAAAGACTGCTCTTCCCAATCACCGTCGTATCGGTAATAATTCGACTAATCATTGGAGCGAGGAAGAAATTCCCTAAGACAATCCCAACAATGGCTCCTGATAAACCAGAGGATAGACCATACACAAGAAATTTGATGATAATCTGTCGATTAGTGTAACCAAGGGCCTTAAAAATCCCGAGATTAGAGCGCTCTTCATCAACAAAACGCGTCATGGTCATAAAGGTTACAAGAGAAGCGACTAGATAAAGCACGACCGGAAAAATTGTCCCGACCGCAGAAATGCTCTTGGTACTACTATCATAATTGGCATAACCATTTCCACCAGGTAGGCTAGCTCGAGTATAGGTGCGGTATTCTGGTGTATCAAACCGAGCTAAGTCAGCCTGTGCAGTCTGTAATTCTCTACGCGATTGTAGCAACTCTTGCTCAATTTCCAAACGCCTCCGCTCAAAGGCACTTCTTGCTTCTTGGAGCGTCTTTTCTCCTCTCTCTAATTCTCCTTCTTTTTCTCTAAGATTTGCTCGGGCAGCAGCTAATTGATCTTGTCCTGATTCGTAGGCGATACGATTCGCCTCGTATTCAGCCAGACCAGTTTGATAGGTCGCTTCTCCTTCTTGATAGTTTGCCTGTCCTTCTTGATACTGACCCAGAGCGGCTTCGTATTGCTTTTTCCCCTCCTGATAGCGAGCCAATTCTTCTTCATATTGGATTTTTCCTAATTTATAAGCTGCCAATCCTTGTTGATAAACTTGTTGAGCAGCAGCAATATCACTTTCTAGCTGTTGCAAGTGTTGCTGAGCTGCTACCAGTTCAGGTAGTTCTGCTGGATTGTCTCCTGCGGCTATCGCAAAAGTGATTTGGTCTTGAATGGCTTGGGTTGCTCGTTCAAATTCTCCTTGGGCTGTTGCAATTTGAGCCGCTGCTTGATCCAATTCAGCACCTTTTGCGCTCAAACCAGCTCGCGCCTCACTCAGTTGCGTTTCGGCCTGTATCAGCCCTTTCCGATTCTCCTCTAAAGCCTTTCGACTAATTTCAAGCGGTCGTTGCGCAGCAGCTAACTGAGCGCGACTGTTGTCCAATTCTTCCTTAGCTTGGTCGAGTTGAGCTTTGGCTAATTCTAGTTCATCTGCCCGCAGTCCTAATTCCTCTTGTCCCTGCTCTAATTGAACCCGACCCTTGTTCAGTTCCTCTTCCTTTATGCCAAAGGTTTGCTGAGCTTCTCGGAGTCGCTGCTCAGCCTCCGTTATTTTTTGTTTCCCATCAGCAATCTTTGCCTGACCAGTTTTACGAATACTAGCCAGTCGCTCTTCCCCATTGTCCGCTAATATGCGATTCAATTCTTCTTGGTGAGACGTGATGTGTTGTTTATAGGCTGCTTGGTAATAGGGAACAGCTACCAAATCATCATAACGAATACGTGCCATCATGTACACTTCCGAATCAAAGGCCGCCTCATCCACAAAAGCATAGGCAGCTAACTGACCTGTTCCTGTACTAGCCGGTCCAAGATTGATTGTCCCCCAGATTTCTGCCGAATCCGCAAAACCTGTCACAATAAATTCTGTCTCTTTTAAAACCCTAGCCTGTTTATTGCCTTCTTGGACAGTAATGCGATCCCCAATCTGATATGTTCCTTTGAGATTGGTTGACAATAGCATTTCCTTGGCTGATTTAGGGGGCTTCCCCTCTTTTAGTTGGTAGCGTGAAATGGTTTTAGGAGTTGAAAACAAACGGATTGCTTCCTCCCCAGCCCCAATGGTCACATCCTTAAAGTAGGCATACTCAATCTGGGCACCTCTAATGCGATCTAGTTCTTTTTTGTCTGCTTGACTGATTCCTAAGTCTGACATCACAGCCAAATCCATCATCTGTCCTTGTTCAATATAGCGTTGCGCCGTTTTTTCCATATTCGGCGCTGCGACTTTCAAGCCAATAAAGGCCATGGACCCAATCAGCATTAAATTAAAAATCGAAAAGAATCGCCCCTTGGAAGACAGCAAGGATTGGCGAATCGTTTTCCAATAGATTTTCTTATTCATCTAGCTTTCCTTGTTTTCTTAATATTCCAAGGTTCGAATGTCTTGCGGCTGCGGATTGACCTGAATCGAATGGACACTCGCATCGCGCATCTGAATGACCTTGTCTGCAATTGGAGCCAGAGCTGCATTATGAGTCACAATCACCACCGTTGCCCCTTCCTGTTTCGACATGTCTTGTAAGATATGTAAGACCTGCTTACCTGTCTGGTAGTCCAAGGCTCCTGTCGGCTCATCGCACAAGAGCATCTTAGGGCGCTTAGCAACTGCTCGTGCAATCGCAACTCGCTGTTGCTCGCCGCCTGATAATTGAGCCGGGAAATTATCCAAACGATCTCCCAAGCCAACTTTGGTCAACACATCTTTCGCATCCATGGCGTCACGAACAATTTCTGAGGCCAATTCGACATTTTCTTTCGCTGTTAGATTGGCTACTAAATTATAAAACTGAAAAACAAAGCCAACATCTTCACGGCGATACTTAGTCAATTGCTTACTATTTAGTTGAGCAATGTCCACTCCATCAATCTTAATCACGCCCTCATCGCTTGTATCCATACCACCTAAGATATTGAGCAAGGTTGATTTTCCTGCACCAGATGAACCGAGAATGATAACCAACTCTCCCTTTTCAATATCAAACGAAATATCCTTGTTTGCCACAATGCGATTGTTGCCCATGATGTAAGATTTAGAACTATTGCGTACTTCAATATATGCCATATCTACCTCTTTTCTTCCTCTATTATACCATGTTTTCGCTTTCATATCGAACTTTCTTCCTTATGAAACAAGTCGACATAGCAAGTACAAGCTCTGTGTTTCCAACTAATACAATCACAAGCAAAAACGAGCAAGATTTTCTTACCCGTTTTAAGTTTGTTACAAATTTTTAGCGGCTGCTAAAGCTGCATCATAATCTGGATGCTCATTCACATTGTCCAAATATTCTACATAGACAATCTCATTATTTTCGTTGAGGACAAAGACGGCACGCGCTAGTAAATTCCATTCACGCATTAACAAGCCGTAGGTCTTCCCAAATGCATGGTCATAGTAATCGGATAGGGTGATAACGCCTTCGAGCCCTGCTGCTCCACACCAACGAGCCTGTGCGAATGGTAAGTCTGCTGAAACAGTAATGACAACTAGATTGCCTGTCCCTGCAAGCTCTTCATTAAAGCGACGTGTTTGCGTGTCACAAATTCCTGTATCAATCGACGGAATGACACTAATGACCTTGCACTTTTTGCCAAAATCATTGAGACTCTTCAAGGTCAAATCATTTGCCATAAGGACAAAATCAGGGGCTTGATCTCCTACGCGCAATTGAGGTCCAACAAGCGTAACTGGTTTTCCGATAAATGTTGTCATAGTAGGCTCCTTTTTTCTAAGAACCTGTATTCATAAGCGAAGTCATTCTAATCAGGAGTTTATTTTACGATAATCAAGGCATTTTTTGAAGGAATACTGACTGTATTTCGAAAAAAAGCAACAATGAGTAACGAAAAATAAGGCCTAAATAGTGTTGCTGAGCTGTGAATACAGGTTCTAATACCTCTATTGTAAGCGTTTTGACTCAAAAATGCTAGTATTTTGTTTGCCATTTCCCATTCTTTTTTCCAAGAATCCGTCACTTGCCTATTACAGGCGAGTTTTCTTCAGGCGTAAGGCATTGGCTAGAACAGAAACGGAGCTGAGAGACATGGCTGCTCCTGCCAACATGGGATTAAGTAAGGGACCGCCAAATAGGTGTAAAACGCCCATGGCAACTGGAATTCCAATGACATTGTAGGCAAAGGCCCAGAAGAGATTTTGTTTAATGACCCGCATAGTCGCCTGACTCAGCTGAATCGTCCGAGCGACATCCACCAAATCACTGCGTACCAAAACAATATCAGCTGATTCAATGGCCACATCAGTTCCGGAACCAATGGCAATACCGACATCTGCTTGAGCAAGGGCTGGGGCATCATTAATCCCATCTCCCACCATGGCAACTACTTTCCCTTTTTCTTGCCATTCTTTGACAACAGCTGCCTTATCTTCTGGCAGAACTTGGCTGATAACTGTTTGAATGCCCGCTTGAGCTGCAATAGCTTGAGCCGTTGCTGGTGTATCTCCAGTTAGCATGACAACTTCTAGTCCCATTTGCTGCAAGCGTTTCATCGCTTGTGGGCTTGTTGTCTTTATCTTATCTGCCACACCAATCACTGCTACTAACTGCTTATCCAGAGCTAAAAAGACTGGTGTTTTTCCATTTTGAGAAAGAAGGTGGCTGTCGGATGCTGCCTGTTCAATAGCAACACCCTGTTCAGTCATTAGAGAGAGATTTCCCAAAAGTATTTCTTGTCCATTGATCACACCCATAATCCCTTTTCCAGAAACAGATTGAAAAGTAGCGACATTCTGTAAAACTAGTCCTTTTTCCTTAGCAGAAGACAGAATCGCCTCACCTAAGGGATGTTCTGAGTAATACTCCAGACTAGCTGCTAGCTGCAAGATTTCCTCCTCAGACCTGCCCTGATAAGACACGATATCCGTTACTTGTGGATGACCTTCTGTTAGTGTTCCTGTTTTATCAAACAGAATCGTATCTAGTTTTTGTGCACGTTCTAGCACTTCACCTGACTTGATTAACAAGCCCTGCTCTGCCCCCTTTCCTGTACCAACCATGATAGCCGTTGGCGTAGCAAGCCCCAAAGCGCAGGGACAAGCAATGATGAGTACGGCAATGACAATCGATAAGGAAAAGGTCACTGACTCGCCAGCTATTAACCAGAACAGACCCGCTCCCAAAGCCAAGACCATGACAATAGGAACAAAGACTGCTGCCACCTGATCGGCTAATTGGGCAATAGGGGCCTTTGACCCTTGCGCTTCTTCCACCAGACGAATAATCTGTGCAAGTGCCGTATCTTTTCCAACTCTTGTAGCCGTCATTTGAAAGGCGCCATTTTTATTAATTGAGCCACCAAATACGCTATCTCCAACTGTTTTTGATACTGGAAGACTTTCTCCTGTTAGCATAGCTTCATCTACTGTGGATTGCCCCTCACTAATTTCTCCATCAACAGGAATTTTCTCGCCCGGTCGAACCAACAATTGCTCTCCTACCATGACTAGTTCAAGTGGAACATCTGATTCCTGTCCATTTCGAAGAACACGGGCAGTTGGAGGGGTTAAGGACAGCAAATGCTGAATGGCTTCCGAGGTTCGACTTTTAGATACCGTTTCTAAATACTTACCAAGCGTAATCAAGGTGAGAATAACTGCAACTGATTCAAGGTATAATTCGGCATGTTCGCCATGTCCAATCTCAACCTTCCCCAACCACAAAAGAGCTGTCATGACTAGACCTTGCAGTAAGGCAGCTCCGGTGCCAATCGCAATCAAGGAGTCCATATTAGGATGTCCTTTCAACAGGGTTTTGAGACCTTTTTGATAAAAGCTGCGTCCAATATACACGATTGGTAAGACTAAGATGAGTTGAATGAGCGCAGCAACTGGAGCATGATGGACTATTTCAGGTACCAAAGCTCTTCCAAATGGTAGCATCGGAGCCATAGCAAGATACACTAAGGGGAGGGCAAACATCGCTGACCAGACGAAACGCTGCCACAGCTTCTTCGCCTGCTCTGCCTGTTCTACAACCCTGTCTACCTGCTGACTTGTCTCCGCTAGTAGCACTTCGTATCCTGCTTCCCTTACTGCTGCTTGGATGCTTGAGGGGGACTGAAGACTGGCATCGTAACGAATAGTAAGGTTTTCTGTTGCCAAATTAACCGTAGCTTCTTCAACGCCACTAAGTTGTCCAACACTCCGTTCTACTGCCATGGCACAGGAGGCGCAGCTCATTCCCTTAATTTGATAGGTTTCCTCCTTGGTATGTGAAATCAATTGATAACCAGTTTTTGCCACCGTTGCTATTAGCTTTTCTTCTGTTATGGTTTCTTCCTCGTAGCAAATACTTACTTGCTCAGCCGCTAGATTCACACTAGCTTCTGAGACACCCGCTAAGGTCTGAAGAGTCTTTTCAACAGTCATAGCACAGGAGGCACAAGTCATGCCCTTTACAACATAGGTTTTCTTCATCCAATCTCCTTTCTTTGTCTACAAATGTAATCTCTATATAACTAGTATACCTTTTTCGACTACACTTGTAAACAATATTATCTAAAAAAGCAGAGCAGAAGGAACATTCCATCCTGCTTTCACAGAAATCGACTCCTCCCACTCTCAGTTCCTTATAGCTTTTGTGCCAACATGGTCGCAAAGCGAAAACGTAAGAAATTACCATTTTCATCCCGACGATGAAGCTGACCAAAATCCTCATTGTATTTAATCAACTTCCAATCCTTGTAATAATCCTTTAACTCATTGTGGGAAAATGTGAAGGAAAAGGGCATCGGACATGGTGCGTCATCCGTACTCATAGCAGCAACAATCAGATTATAACCACCACTCTTGGTCTGCTCCTGCATATTTTCAATAATAGCTGGAATACGCTCTCGCTCTAAGAACATCAAGACAACGGTTGAAACAATCCAGTCGTATGTCTGCGTAAGGCAAGCCTGATTGATGTCGTACTGACCGACCTGCAAGTCCAAATCCTCAGCATCCATGACGGTTAACAAGGTTTCAAGACTAGGCAAATGATAATCGACAGCCGTTACCTCAAAGCCTTTTTGGGCTAGATAAAGGGCATTTCGCCCCTGACCACACCCCAAATCTAAGACCTTGCACGGCTCAGTAATCGTTTCCAAGGCTTCAACGACTTCCGAATGCGTACGGGTGAAGCCGTATTTCTTGGCAAAATAGTCCTCTGGCTGACAGAAAAACTCGACAAAAAAGCTGGTATCGTCTGTCATCAAGCTCACCCGATGCCACGCTTGAGGTTCAACCATGGGAATATCGTCTGTCGCTCGGTAATGGTGGGTGGCAGTAATCTCATTATCGTTTGAAATGGCTTCATACTTGATTTCGCCCGTCAATACCTTGATTTTTCCCCATGTTCCATCCTTGGTATTGTTCTTATGGGTAATCTCTGTCGGAACGGTTTCTTTGGTCCATATCGGCATCCGTTTATAGGCTACTAACTCTTGCATCGAAATCTCCTTTTTTCTACTATTTTAAAAAAAAAACTGCTTGCATTGCAACTAATCATCAGTTTTAAAAAGAAAAATGCCTAGAAATCTCATATCTGTCAGAACCGACAAGAGTACCAAAAAGAGAGGAGAGCCATACGGCCTCCTCTCTCCAATCTAACCATCCATCTCACTACAATAGCTGATGAAAGAGTGGAAAAACTTAAACTATCACACTAAAATATCTTCTTAGTTTTCTTCTTTTCGCTTAGGAAGCATTGCCAAACCAGCTAAACCTAGGGCAGTTGCTATATAAACAAATCCACTTTGGTCGCTTGCAACACCTGTTTTTGGAAGTGTTCTACCTTCGCCAATTGATACAGGAGTCGGAGTCACTGGTTTAGAAACAACTGGAGTTGATACAGGGGCCTGAGGAACTTCTCTCACTGGCACTTCAGGAGTTACATTCGGAGTGCTTGGCGTTGGCCTATATGGTGTTGGAGTTGGGGTATTTGGTGCTGGAATATGAGCTGTATGGTGTTTCAAGTTATACCCACCAATAACATTCCAATCAATGTAGCCATCATCTTCTCCTGGAAGATGCGCTGTATCTTTTGTTCCAACCGTGATTTGAGTTTCACTGCTCTCATCCCAAATCCAGTCACCTTGTTGTGTCATCTTAGCCA
Organism: Streptococcus handemini; assembly: GCF_040984445.1. Taxonomy (NCBI): domain Bacteria; kingdom Bacillati; phylum Bacillota; class Bacilli; order Lactobacillales; family Streptococcaceae; genus Streptococcus; species Streptococcus handemini. The sequence continues at coordinate 39,787 of NZ_JBFRYH010000003.1, read as the reverse complement.
AGACACGTGTGGTATTATCTGGAAGAATCTGAATAAGGAAACTTGGTGCCCAAGTAGAATTTTTACCTTTTCCGGCAACTTCATTACGGTTTGTCATATAAGACGTAACGAGTAGGGTATCGGATGAGCCTTCTACAGGTACTGCATAATAAGAGTAGGTAGCTGTACGCCAATCAGCTGGCACAGACGCTGTCAAGACAACACCACTCATGTTCAGTGGTTGATAGCCTTTTGTCAAGGAATCAGAAACATAGCCTAGCATGACAACGTTATCACCAACATTATAGTTAGCATTCACCCAAGCATCATTATTACTTCCATGATTCAAACGAGATGCTGCAAATAGATAGTATTTGTCGCCTAGTCGAACAACATTTGGACGTTCGATCTCATCACTTACCATTGGAGAACTTACAAGTGGCGTATAGTAACGCTCAATTTCTGGTGTTTTCTCATCGCCTGTTAATTTCAAAATACCAATCGCAGCATTTGCCCAACTTGCACGATCATACATGTCAGCATTTTCTAACAAACGGAAAAGGCTCTTGACATTGTACTGAGCATCCCCACCATAGTTTGACCAGCGATAAATTTGATGTTCCCCTTGGTAATCCTGTGTTCCTGTACTTGCCTCGAATACAAGATAACGACTGCCATCCGTATCTTCAATCACGTGTGGATCACGCATCGCAATATTGTCAGCTCCTGTAAAGGTCTTACGCCATTGCTTATAGCTTTGATAGAAGTAACCATCTCCACCTTCAGGTGTCAATACTCTATCATTCTCAACTGACTTGATTTTAACCTCTCCGTTTTCAAGAACAAGATTCAAGGTTGCAGTAGCAAGTTGTTGGTTATTGCTATTTTGGTCTGTCGTATCAACATGCGTGTAGTACAATTGGATAGAGTTGTCTGAGTTGACAACAGCAGAACCAGACCATTGTTGGATTGCAGGCGTTTGAGTATAACCAAAGATGGAACCAGCATTCTTCCAATTATCAAAATTATTGTCCCCATACTGGTTATAAAGGAGGTAAAGATGGTTGTCGTTCGTATTTGGAATCCCCATCATGGCTACAACAAGTTGATACCCATTCCAATTAGAAACCACTCCTGTCCGAATATCTTGTACTGGCCATGAATCCCAGACATCTAAATCAGCAACTTCGCCAGTCTGCGCATCTTTTGTTGTTGCCGCTGGCATATTTTTAATCACTTCTGCATTGAAATACGGAATCGCATACTTAGGATCTTGTTCTACCAAGGCATTTGCAATATCTTCAAACTGCTTGTAAGTCATTCGATTCCCAGATTCAGCCGTATCAACTAACACAATTTTATTAAGGGCTTCTTTTTGCTTTTCCGTTAAGGTTGCAACATCGATTTGCGCTTCAGAGGCAATTTTCTCCGCATCACTTGTTAGTCCAGTTGCAGGATTGATTGGAAGAGCTGGGCTATTTAAACGTGATAACGTTTCATCCTCCTCTTCTTCATTTTTCACTGTCTCATTAGTAGACTGTTCCTGTCCCGCTTCTTTCTTTGGAGCCCCTTCTGAAGCAGGATTAGGAGCTACAGTCGCATCATTTGAAGTGGCAGAGTTAGTTGTCTCAGCTGATGCTCCTGTACTTGTTTTTTCTGGTGTTGTTGTTTCAGATGGTGTTGTTGTTTCAGATGGTGTTTGAATTTGGTCTTTTTCAGTAGGATTTTGTGCTGGCTGTGTATCCGCCTTTACATTCACTGATGTAAGACTAGCTGCTAACGAAGCGCTCGCTACACCAAGAGCGATTAATTTCTTCTTTGATTGTTGCATACTATACTCCTATATTTTAATTTATTACTAGATATTCTACAGATTTTTAGAGGATATGTCAAACGTTTGGCATATTTTCTGTGTATATTCATGAAACTTTCTTTTATAATTTCAAAAAAGTAGAATCTTTTCTAGCTCTTGCTTTATTACGATATTCAACAATCAGAGAACGTCGGTGTCAAAAATAATCATCCTATCTCGCATTGATGGCTTTCATGGTGCGGGCAATGTCACGATTTTGTTCACGGCGTTTGATTGACTCACGCTTGTCATAATCGTGTTTTCCTTTGGCAAGTCCAATCAAAACCTTGGCAAAACCGTCTTTTAGGTACACTTTGAGGGGAACAAGGGTCATACCTGTTCCTTTTACCTCATTTTCCAGACTAGCAATCTGCTTCTTGCGCAAGAGTAATTTCCGCGTGCGAGTCGGATCTTGGTTCCAGATATTTCCCTCATCATAGGGGGCAATATGCACATTATTAAGCCAGGCTTCGCCCTTACGAATCTGGGCAAAACCATCTTTCAGATTGATACGTCCTGCTCGGATGGACTTAATTTCTGTCCCAGTCAAGACGAGACCTGCTTCAATGGTATCGACAAGCGTATAATCATGACGGGCTTTCTTGTTCTGTGCTAAGACTTTTCCTTCACCCTTTGCCATTTCTATCTCCTTTTCTTCCGTTTTGGTTTAGCCACTTCTTTGTAAAATAGCTTCTTTTTCTTCTCTTTAGCCTTTTTGCTGGAACGATGAGCTACTTCCTCTTGTTTATGCCCCTTGCCTTTTCCACGGCCAGTCCGGTCTGAACGATCGCGATTGGCATGGCTCTTGGTCTTACGGGTCGCCTTGAGCGGTGGCTCAAGGACATCAAGATCAGACGGTACATGAGCAAAATCAATCTCACCTGTCAGCTTGTCAGCCCGCATCAGCTTAATCCGAATGCTTTGACCAACTCGGAAGACTCGTCCTGATTTTTCTCCTTTGAGTGTCAAAGACCGTTCATTGTAGTGGTAAAATTCAGGCAGATTTTGAATATGAATCAAGCCCTCAACGGTATTTGGTAATTCCACAAAAAGACCAAACTTGACAATACTAGACACCACACCGTCAAATTCTTGCCCGACAAATTCCTGCATGTATTCCGCCTTTTTCATGGCTTCCACTTCACGCTCTGCATCAATCGCGCGACGTTCTAAACTAGACGTCTGCTTGGCAATGGCAGGAATGGCTGCTTCAAAATGCACCAGCTTTTCTGGTGTCACGGTGCTGTATTCCCGCACCATGCGATGCACCAAAAGGTCAGGATAGCGCCGAATCGGACTGGTAAAATGCGTGTAATAGTCCGCACCTAGTCCATAGTGACCATGATTATGCTCTGAATACCTGGCCTGTTGCATGGAACGAAGCAGCATCATATTTAGAACATCTGCATATGGCTCCTCCGCCACACGCGACATGAGGTCTTGCAAGGCTTCTGAGCTAATAGAGCTTGCAACCCCTGCAATTCCAAGACCAAAACTACTCGCATAGTCGATGAATTTCTGTAATTTATCAGCTTTTGGCTCCTCGTGAATTCGATAGATAAAAGGCAGTTCTAACCTGGTAAAATGCTCCGCAACCGTTTCATTTGCGACCAGCATAAAGGACTCAATCATCCGCTCAGCAATCCCACGCTGACGCAGTTGAATATCAACAGGCAGACCATCTTTATTGACGATAATCTTAGCTTCACTGGTATCAAAATTGAGGGCTCCGCGCTTGAGTCGCATAGTTTCTAACGTTTCGTGGAGCAGGACCATTTTCTCTACACTTGGTACAATTTTGGAAAACTCTTCCAACTTGGCCTTGTCCCCTGCAATCATCCGATTGACATCTGCGTAGGTCATGCGGTAGGTCGTCTTAATCACGGTCTGCCCAATCCAGTGCTTGACCACGCGCCCCTTGCGGTCAATCTCCATGATTGTCGACTGAGTCAAGCGGTCCACATTGGGATTTAAGGAACAAATGCCATTTGACAAGCGTTCCGGTAGCATCGGCACTACACGGTCCGTCACGTAGACGGATGTCCCACGATTGAGTGCTTCTTGATCAAGCGCAGATCCTTCTGTCACATAATGGGAAACATCTGCGATATGGACCCCCAACTCCAGATTGCCGTTTTTGAGTTGCTTGATATGCACCGCATCGTCCAAATCTTTGGCATCTGCCCCGTCAATCGTAAAGATGATTTCCTGACGCAAATCCAAGCGACCTTCATAGTCTTTTTCAGTAGGCTGGTCTGGAATTTGATTGGCTTCTGCCAATACCTCATCGGGAAATTCGGATATGATGTCCATGGACTCTAGCACCTCTAAGACATCGATACCAACATCGTCCTTGTGTCCGATGACATCTCGAATGGTCGCCACGAAATAATCCCGTTTTTTATTCGGGTATTGCTCGATATCCACCTTGACAATTTCTGTTCCGTCTAAGACCAAAGCTGATTTTTTCAGATAAATTGGCTGGCTAATCTTTTGATTTTTCGACTTGATGTAGCCTGCAAATTCTGTTTGATTCTCATCAAAGACAAGCTGTCCAACAGCTGTCTTTAGACTATGCTCTAAGATGTCAATGACTTCTGCTTCTGCTACCGTCCCCTTGAGGCGATCTGCGACCTTCTTAATAACAACTTCAACCCGATCGCCTTCAATGGCATAGTTGACATCATTTCGGCTGACAAAAAGATCATCTTCTGCTTCATCAACGGTAACAAAGCCAAAGCCGTTCTTATTGGCTCGAAAAATCCCAGTCAGGGTCACACGGTTCTTTTTCTTCTTTTCTGGTAAGGCAATTCGACCTTGATCATCAAAACTCAATTGGCGGCGTCCCTCCATCTGGGATACCTGCTTGACCAAATCCGTAAACTCTTTGGCAGACCGCGCTTGAAAATGGTCTGCCAGCTGAGCCATGGTAACAGGACCTACTGTTTCAATATATGCAATAATTTCTTTTTTCATTTTTCTCTTTTCGTTTGTTTATAGGCCACACACAATACCGGTATCACTATTCTTGTGATAGTTTCTCTCTACTCTGCTATAGCACATGACAAAAAAGAGACCAAGAACAAGTCCCAGTCTTTTTACTTACTTGAAATAATTACCAAGGCCAGCGCAATCAACATCCAGCAAAAGACGAGAATAGCGGTTAATCGCTGCATAACAGCCTCAAAACCACGCGCCTTTGTCCGTTCAAAGAGAGCTCCTGAACTCGCATCAAATACATTACTTGATTGATTTTTAGCTGGTTGCATAAAGATTGCGATAATGATAATAGCAGATAAAATTAAAAGAATGGTTAATAAAACGTTATACATAATTTTTCTCTTTCTTTAATAACTCCCAACAGTATACCACAAAATCTACTTGGTTTCAACATGTAGTGTCACTTTTCTCTCTTTGGGACAATATTTCAAGACTTCAATCTTTTGTGGGTGGGTCTTGCTATTTTTACTGGTCAGATAATTTTTACTACCGCATTCTGAACATTGTAAATTGATTTTAATTCTCACTAAATTTCCCTGACTTTCAAGTAATTTCTAAAACTATAAAGCGACCAGATGAGATTGAGCAGAACTAAACTACAGGTCACATAGAAAACCCAACGATAGCCTAGATACGTTGCCACACCTGACCCCAGCATTGGTCCCAAAACAGACCCCATGTACATAAAGGTTTGATTGAAGGAAAAAATCCGTGAAATCCCTTCTTTGGGGGTTAATTTCGCCAGCAAGGAATTGACAGACGGCAAAAGTGCCCCTGTTCCAAAACCATAGAAAAAGCGGAACACTCCTAATTGCAAGGGAGTTGTCGCATGGGCATTGAGCCAATTCATGATAAAACTATATAACAAGGCCATGAGCAACAAGCGGTGATTTCCAATCTTATCGCCCAATTTTCCGAGCTGCGGTGAGCTAACCATCGAAGAAACACCCAGTACCGAAATAATCAATCCTGATACAAATAAGAGGTTTTCAGTTTGGCCCAAATACCGAATGTACAACGTCAAGATTGGTACAACCGACTGGGCAGCCATTTGAATAATCATACTGGTAACAAATAAGCTCAGCACAATCTGCTTGTCCCTAATCTGATGAAAGACTTCGCCTAAGCTCATCTCCTCGCCAGACTTAATCGGTGTAAAATCTTCCTTGATATAGAAATAAGTCACAATCGTCACGAGAAAGAGTAAGAAACCGACAATCAGAAAGACCAAGCGCATGCCGACTACTTCTGCTAGGAAGCCACCGAGCATTGGACCAATTAAGGTTCCTGCCACCAAACCTGTTGACAAGGTACCAAGAGCATAACCTGTCTTTTCTTTAGGGACTTGACTGGCAATCAAGGCAGTTGAATTAGGCACATAGCCTGCAAACATTCCTGTTAGTATTCGCAGGAGAATAAGCCAAAATACATTGTTAATAAAGGCCAAACCTCCCATGCTAATTACCATGACGGCACTAGCTCGGACCATCATTGGTTTGCGTCCATATCGGTCAGCCAGACTGCCCCAAATCGGAGACATGATTGCCGAGGCTAGGGCCGTGGTCGATACGGCTAGCCCTGCATAAAACTCTACTTGATTTTTCGGAACTCCCAATTCTTCGACAAATACGGAAATAAAGGGCATAACCATCGAAATACTGGATCCAACAAAAAAATTTCCTACCCAAGCAATTTTTAGATTTTGCTTCCAAACATCCTGACTTAAAATAAAATCATCTTCTTTCTATACGCTGTAAAAGCTGGTCAACTTGTGCATAAGTTGCAAGCCTTTCTCCACCATTATCAATTTGATACGGTGTCCGCTTTTTCTTTTCTTCAAGAGGCATTTGGGCTGCTAAACGCTCCTTTGCTGCCATTAGACTAAGCTGATTTCTCTCCATTAACCGTTCCAATTGTAGCTCTGATGTCAGTACGACAAGCCAAACCTCGTCAACCACTTCTTCATAGCCCAATTCAAAAAGCAAGGGAATGTCCATGAACAGCACATTCGTCCTTTTAGCTAATCGATTGCGCTCTTTCATCAGCTCCTGTCGAATAACTCCATCTTGCAACTGAGAAAGTCGTTCTCTGACTTTTTTTTGCCCAAAAACCAGCTCTCCTAATCGCTCTCGGTTAAGTTCGCCATCGGCTGCTACAATGCCTGTTCCAAATTCTTCGACCAAAACCTGATAGAGTCTGCCATCCTTTTGTTGCAACTGGTGAACCACATCATCCGAATCGATGACCTCATAGCCTTTTTTTCTCAAATAGGCTGTCACCGTGGATTTTCCCGAAGCAATCCCACCTGTTAATCCAATTACTCTGGTCATGGCGCCACCTGACACTGTGGACAAATATGCGTTCCACGGCCAGATAACTGGAACTTAACCAACTCTGTTTGGCAACGTGGGCAAACCTGTCCCTGCTTTCCATAAACTTGTAGATAATCCTGCATGGTCCCATCCATACCGAGCGCATTTTTATAGGTCCGAATGGTCGAGCCACCCTTTTCAACACCTAGTTGCAAGACTGCAATAATCGCTTGGTGCAGGGCCTTGCTTTCCTTAGTTGAGAGACTTTGGCTAAGCCTTGCGGGATGAATACCTGCTTGAAACAAAGCCTCATCCACATAGATATTGCCCAGCCCCACCACCAAGGTCTGGTCTAACAAGTGTGCCTTAATCGGCTTTTTCGATTTAGCGAGCTGGATGGTAAAACGCTCATAGTCAAAATCTTCTACGGTCGGCTCTGGTCCTAATTTTTTAGAGAGAAAATAATCTTCCACCTGTTCTTTGCCCAGCAATTCCAAAGTGCCAAATTTCCGCACATCTTGGTAGACCATGTGGCTCCCATCTGTGAAGGTGAAAAAGACATGAAAATGCTTATTTTCTGGCACTTGATCAGGAAAATAATGGTACTTTCCTTCCATCCGCAAATGGGAAATAAGCACAAAATCTGTCAAGTAGAGCAAGAGGTATTTCCCACGGCGCTTGACCTCGCAAATCTCTTGTCCAACCAAGACTTCACGCAGAATGTCTGCCCCCGTCAGCACCATGCGTGGATAGGTAATTTCTACGTTTTCAATTCTTTTTCCAACGACCAGTTTTTCGAGTCCCTTACGGACCGTTTCAACCTCTGGTAATTCAGGCATAGGGCTCCTTTCTAAGCTAATTTAATGAGTTTCAACCCCTAAAAACTCATCAACCTTTTTCGATAGTTCTTCTTTAATAAAATCTAACTTTTGAGATTTTTCTCGAACAATTTTCTGAATATCCTTATCTATTTGACCAAATTGATTAAAAGGTATAGGAATTGGTGTATCTAAAATAGCTTGACGGTCGATTTTAGTATACTCGTTTTTACCATCTACTCCACAACGTCCTTTGACTTGCTTCCTCAATAAAGGTTCTAGGATATAAGCAAGATAATCAATGTCTATATCTTCTATTTTAGGTATCAGAACTACTCTGTCTGCATTTACTGAAAAGCGACTATCTAATAGGGTTATTTTCCCAGCAATTCCATTCACAGAAATTGTTGCATAACGTCCATCATAATCAAACGTCTCACAGTAAGCCAAAGGGGAACTATTATTAGCAGAATAAACAGGATATTCTCCTGCATTATCCAAACAATACTTTTTAGTATATTTACTCATTCCACGTTTTAGAGCAAACAACTCACCTACCGTTATATATATATATATATATATGGAGATCCATCTGAATTAAACTTCAAATTAGACTGAATAAATTTATAACCTTGACGTTCAATAGCCTCTTTCATAGTAGCTATAGTTTCTGCGTTTGCTACAATCTCTTTTTGCTTCTCTACGTCAATTTGACCAGTTGAATCAAGCGGAAGAGAAATTTCTAAATCTTTTATCATAGCTGTGTTGAGTTTTGTGTACTCATTTTTACCATTCTCACCTTTTCTTCCTTTAACATTAGCTCGGAAAATAGGTTCTAGAACACGTTTAAGATATATAGGATTTACAAAATTTTTATATTTCTCTTTCACAACCAGAGGTCTCACTTTTTCACTTAAAGTGAAACGCCCCTCATGATAAAAAACATAACCAGCCAAGCCATCAATATTGTATGTTAAGCAATCTTCAAAATACTTCACAGGTGTTTCACGTCCACTCTCTTTTTCGACGATGACAGCATTATCTTTAACATAACCATAGCTCGGATTATCATCACTACTGGCTCCATAAACAGGAATATTTCCTGAATGTTCTTTTACAAATGTTTTAGTAAATTTTGAAGAATTAGTTGATACAGTTAAATCAAATAAATCCGATAGTTTGATTGGTACACTTTGACCTATTTCACCAGACAATATATCAACTTCCACTGTTTTAATTTGTTCAATTTTGTCAGCTAATTCTGCCTTACGAGATTCAATCAATTCAAATTTGCGAACAATTTCTTCTTGGATGGTAAGATCAAAATCTCCATTTATATCAACAGGAATATCAATCAATATATCTAATAGTTTATATAATGATGCCTTACTTGTCCACGAAAAATTTTGCATTTCCGGATTAGATTTGATGGCATAATATAAAAATTTTACAGAAGTTGAATCTTGAAATTCTTTTTTCAATAAATAAATCCTAGTCGCTGGTCCAACTGAAAATTTTGATTTATCTCTATATATAACAGTACCCGCTTTTGCTCCATCCGAAGTAATTTGTAGACACTCAACATCATAGTCATAGGTATCGATATAGCCCTTTGTCATATCTCCTGTTGTTTTAGCAGAATAAACAGGATAGTCCCCTGGATGCTCTGAAATGTACTTCAAAGAATATTTGGAATTGCCACCAATCGTCGTAAAGAGCTCACCAATAGTTTTCTGAACTACTTCAACCATTCCAACTCCTCCTTGAAATCCTGCATCAGAGAAATCATATCATCAAGCATACCTTGAAACTCATCTATAGAAACAGTTTGTCTTTCTTTTTTGAGTCCAATTGCAATCTTTTCTTCCTCAGACCACCAGTTTTCAATAATCCAGCTCTTATTACTATCCAATTCATCTATAGTAAGCAACTTCAACCTCGAATCATCTAGCAGAAATGATTTTATCGGCTCTTGCAAATTATTTCTATCAACTGATTTACGGTAATAATTATATTTGATAACAGCCTGTTTCAAATCATTATCTTCTGTATCAAAGCGGTAAACATCGAGTGTTTCTCCAATGCTTCCAGCAATATAAGTGAAAACAGGATAATCTTGAATAACATTATTTTCAATTTCAGCTTCTGTTTTCTTGCGAATCGTTAAAATATAGGTTTTCTTAGGTGTATTAAAGAAAGCATTGACTGGCAGAGATATGATAGTTTCAATATAGAAATATTTTTTTAATTTCTCCTTTAATTTTCTATTAGCATTATTGGAAAAAATACCATCTGGCAAAACAATATTGGCTACTCCACCATATTTCACAGAGCGCATAATCCATTCTAGAAAGAGAGCCTCTACACCACTACCACCCCATTTATAGAGTTTAGTCGCTTTTGCCAAATCAGACATTTCTTTACTTTGGTAGTAAGGAGGATTAGCTAAAATCAAATCATATTTATCTTCTTCAATATTGCTCAATGTCCCAAGCATACTTTTATGCAAGTAAAAAGAGTTATTCAACAAAGACTTCGCAATGGTCTGAACATCAGAAAAGCTATTGTTTTGTTGAAATAATTCAGAAAAATAAATGAGTGTGTTTGCCTTGGCAAGAATGACCGTAATGTCGTCTTTTTCTGACATCATCTTATCATAACCATAAAACGTAATCTTAGAAGACAGCTTACCATTTTTATAAGAATAACTATCCCCAATCCGCTTCTCTACAGCTTCAAGTAAGAATTTCCCAACACCGCAAGCAGGGTCACAAATAGACATTCCTTCTGAAATGTCAACCATAGATACCATTTCATCAACAATTTTAAGAGGGGTAAAGAATTGTCCCATATCACTCTTATCATCGCTACTTTTCATAAATGTTTCAAAGAGCTTTGATTTAAAATCCTTACTAATTGAAATAAATTTACCGTTTTCTTTATCATATTTTGCAAATTCTAAAATAACAGCTTTGAAAACCTTATCCGTGTTGTCCTCACTAACATACTCATTTTGTCCATCTTTATCAATGTGAAAGACTTTCCCATTAATAATACTCGTCCCATCAGTACCGCTTGGAAATAATTTTACCATAGTCTCACGTGCACCATCCAAATATTTCCCCAAAACAGTAGCAGTTGAATAGGCACTATCTTCATAAAGTGAAACAATATAGGAAAAAGAATTTTCACCTTTTAGTACCCCAATATCAGATAAATACTTAAATAAAAAGAGTTCAACAAAAGTATATAATGACATTTTTGCAGAAGCAAAAGTCAAATTTTTAAGAATACGGTTAATTTTTTGAGCTAAATCAGTAGGATCTAAATATTCTTTCCTTAAAACTTGATTGTTTGTATGAGAGATAGATAAAGAAATATCATTAATTAACTTAGCAACCTGTTTCCCATTTTTTTTAGGATTAATTTGTAAATTAATTTCATTTCCTTTTTCGTCTAAGATTTTTTCTCCAGTTTTAGGATTAATCCATATATAAGAATCACCATCACTAGCGACAAAAATTAAAGAGTCAATAGCTTTAGCAACATCAATCTCTTGTTTAATAGCAGCGGCTATATCTTTTTCTGACTTAAATTTATCCGGCTGCTTCTGTTCAACATAGATAATGACATTTTTATTATCATCCAAAATAAGAACATCCGGCTTCTTATTCACAATGCCTCTTTTTAAGTTAAAATTCTTAATAACTTTGTGTTTTATAAGATTATTAACTGTTGTTGCTCCAATACTATAACACTCATATTTATCAAAAATTACTGGCTCAGAATAAAGACTATTTTGAGTTAGCTGCTCTGACATCACTTCTCCTTGTTCTATACAATAAAGAGGCTGGAACAACAGTCCCTTACCTCGTTACGTTTCATAGTTTTAACAGTTTGGCACAGTAGTTGTCTGGTTTGTAAAATGTTGATTTATCAACATTTTACAAACCAGACAACCTTGTGGGGGTAGGACTATAAAATCGATTTCTACGAAATCACAATTTTTGTCCTACTCCCATCTTACCTTAATATTCCTTTTGATTATAGCCAAAGTCCGCAAGGTCTAGCTTTTTATCCCGCCAATTTTTCTTGACCTTGACCCAGGTTTCTAAGAAGACCTTATCGCCCAACATTAACTCGATGTCCCGGCGGGCCATAGAGCCAATTTTCTTGAGCATAGCACCGCCTTTTCCGATGACAATGCCTTTTTGGCTATCACGCTCCACCATAATCGTTGCACGAATATGAATCTTGTCCGTATCTTCATCTCGCTTCATGCTGTCAATGACAACGGCTACCGAATGCGGAATCTCTTCACGGGTCAAATGAAGTACCTTCTCCCGAATCATCTCAGACACTAAGAAACGTTCTGGATGATCCGTAATCTGGTCAGCTGGGAAATATTGGAAACCTTCATCTAGGTTGTCTTTCAAGATTTCCATGAGACGGTTGACGTTATTTCCTTGCGTAGCAGAAATCGGGACAATTTCCTTAAAGTCCATTTGTGTCCGAAAATCATCAATCTGCTCCAAAAGCTGATCCGGATGTACCTTGTCAATCTTGTTGACCACCAAAATCACAGGCACTTTAGCAGATTTGAGACGCTCCATAATCATATCATCGCCCTTACCACGTGGCTCATCTGCTGGCACCATAAAGAGAACCGTATCCACCTCGCGCAAGGTGCTATAAGCAGAATCCACCATGAAATCTCCTAAAGCTGTCTTTGGCTTATGGATTCCCGGTGTATCGATAAAGACAATCTGCTCGGTCTCTGTCGTGTAAATGCCCATAATCTTATTGCGCGTTGTCTGCGCCTTGTCACTCATAATGGCAATTTTTTGTCCCATTACATAGTTGAGAAAGGTTGATTTTCCAACGTTTGGACGTCCTAGAATGGCTACAAAGCCTGATTTAAATGTCATACATACCTCTAAAATATTACATTCCAAATTTTTGGAAGAAAAATGATGAGCCCTGTCAAGAGGGCAAATCCCGATACAAACAAAACGGCTCCTGCTGCCATGTCTTTAGCATTTTTAGCCAGCATGGAGAAGTGATAGCCTGATGCCAAATCAACAACATTTTCAATCGCTGAATTGACGATTTCAAAAGCGATGACCAAGCTGATACTCAAGAGTAAAAAGAGCCATTCGGTCATCGAGACCTGAAAAATAAATCCCGCAATCACGACTAGAATCGCTGACACGAGATGCTTACGCATATTGCGCTCTTCCTTAAAAGCCGTAAAAAGACCTGTCACCGCAAATTCAAGACTGGCAACCAGATCTCTATTTTTCCATTTTTTTTGTGGATTATTCTCGTGTAAGTCCATAAGCTGTTAGTATTTCTTCTTGTAAACCAAACATTTCTGCTTCTTCTTCAAGCGTATAGTGATCATAGCCGTTAATATGCAGAAAACCATGCACAGCTAAAAAGCCCATTTCCCGCTCAAAACTATGGCCATATTCTTTTGCTTGCTCATGTGCCTTATCAATGGAAATATACAACTCACCGATGTAAGCATCAAAATCCGCTAGCATCTCGCTCAACTCTGGATTGTCAAGTAAATCTTCCTCATCAAAGACAATCTCTGTTTCGGGCTTATACTCTAGGCTGACCACATCTGTCGGGCGGTCAATTCCTCGGTACTCCAAGTTCACCTCATGCACACGCGCATTGTCAACAAAGGTCACGGCCATTTCTTTTTGCTTTTTGCCAATCTTTTGAGCCGCAAACTCTAGCAAGTCTCGAATCTGCTTTTGCATTTCCTCTGTCACTTGCTGGGTCTCATCCACCATTTCAATATACATGTTTCACCACAATCTTTCTTGATTTTATTATATCACAAACTAGGAGGAAAGGAAAAAGTGCTAGCCTATCTTCTCTAAGAAGAATTTTAGTAAGCCTATCTGTCTGATTGCTATTCCGGTAAAGATACCAAGTATATTCAGGATAATATCTCCAGTATCACAAATTCCAAAGCTAAAGAAATACTGGACGATTTCAACTCCTATCACGCCAAAAACTGCGACTAAAATTTGTTTTTTCCTTGTAATGAGTGTCCCTAGAGGGATAAACATGACAAGATTCATCAAAGGAACGAAGACATTTCCAGATTGCATATCTTGTAGTGTTTCCATCGGATTCAAGACAAGTCCCCTAATCCCCATACTTTTGAACACCAGTAGGAAAGCTAAACAAGCAAAATAAATGGCATACAGCACTAGAATCATTTTCCTGTCTACGTGCTTCCGATAGAAAAAACTCAGCAAAACAACTACACTATAAGTCATGATTAGAATCACGCTCAAGGGTCCAAGCAAATCTCGCTCAGGCACAGAAAAAGTTACAATGGTAGCATAATAGTAATAATAGAGATAATGCATAAAGACAAAGCGACATACCAGAAAAGAGACCATCACATTAACACTATCGAAAAAGAAATAGACTTTTTTATTCATTATCGTTCTCCCAACTTCAAGTGTACCGTTTGAAAACTCAGCTGCTGATAACCTTCTCAATCGCACCCAGCAAGTCTTCGCGCTGTTCAATCACCGCATCTGCTCGATAGGGACTTTGGGGCAGTTGCCGCTTTCTATGATTGAGCCAAATGGCTTGCCAACCTGCTCTTTTTGCACCGACAACATCATTTTCAAAGGAATCGCCAAGATACCACATCTCTTCAGGTGAGAGCTGCATTTTCTTTACCATCAGGTCAAAAATCTCCTTGGAAGGCTTGGTTACTCCCACTTGACCAGAGATGATAGTCACATACTCTGAAATCCAATTGGTCATTTCCAGAGACTGCAACTTGCGCAGCTGATGTAGGTGCGGACCGTTGGTAATAATGCCTAGACGAATCTTGTTCTTACGGCAAACCTCAAAAATTGCTGGAAATTCTGGACTAAGAATAAGCTTACCTTGGTTTTCTTGATAGTCTTTTTGAATAATCAGAGCCAGTTCATCTGACACCCCATGTCCAAAGTCTGCCAAGGCTCGTTTCATACGGTAAATATGACTGGCTTCAAGCGTCATCTCCCCTGTCGTTGCTGCCTCAAATACTTCATCGGCATAGAAGCGAAAAGCAATATACAAAGCTCCCATTTCTTCATCCTGAACAGGTAGATACGCTTGAATCGCTCGCTTAAAGGGCTCTTCCTGATCATACAAGGTATCGTCCAAATCAAAAATCAATGCTTTCATACTACTATTCTAGCATAAAACAGCTCCCAATGGAGAGCTGTTTGATAAAAATATAGAATCGTAACGTAACTATCTGATAAAAACTAGTATATATTATTGTGTTCTTGCAATTTATTTATCTGCCATTTTAACAAACGGAAGGTAGATCAATGTTGCAAGTCCAAGATTTACTAACGATAAGACAATAGCTCTCCAATCAAATCCAGTAGAAAAGAAACCATACAAAACTGGTGGCATTACCCATGTCACATTCTGTGTAACAGGCGATACTAATCCTGTTGCGGTAGCTAGATAGGCCACACCTGACAAAACAGCTGGACAAAGCAAGAATGGAATAAATAACAATGGATTTAGAACAGTAGGTAGTCCATACATAACTGGCTCACCAATATTAAACAACACAGGTGCTAATCCAAGTTTCGCTACTTCACGATAATGTTCATTATGCGATTTCCAAAAAATAGCAATTAACAAGCCCAATGTCGCATACCAAACAAAAGCTCCATAAGATACACTTGTCCAAAGGTATGGGATAGCTTCATGTTTCTGAAATGCTTCCAAATTTGCCAGAAGAGCTACACCAAAAACTCCTTCCATAATTGGCGCCATGACATTCCCACCATGAATACCAAAAAACCAAAATAGTTGCGTTAAAACAGCCACTATAATAACAGCCACTATATTTTGAGATAGATTTAGTAATGGCAGTTGCAATACTTTATAAACCCAATCTGTCAGGAGTTCTCCAGTCACACTATTGAATATCGTTGTAAATATCGCTACCACATATAAGGCAATAAAGCCTGGAATAATAGACATAAATGGTTTTGCAATCGCCGGTGGAACACTGTCTGGTAATTTAATCGTCCAATTCTTATTCATTAATTTACAAAAGATGATAGATGATAGGAAGCCGATTAAAATAGCTGTAAAATATCCACTTGAATTAATCTGATTTCCAGGTAAAAGTCCCTTTACCGTAACAATTAACTCATTGCCCACAAGCTGTACACCATCAACCGCACTTAATGAATGCTTTAACTGTTCACTCACATCTGCTAAGGGGACACTCTTGCTTAAACTATTTCCAATCGAAATAACAAACAATGATAGGGCTACGATTCCAGATGATAGAGTATCTGTTTTATAAATTTTAGCGATATTCACACCCAAACAAAAGATAAATAACAAAGCTACAATGGATATACTGCCACGAAAAACTAAGTTATTAATGTTTACTAGCCATTGAAAAGACGATGTGATACCTTGTAATCCAAATTGATCAGGTATGTCCACTAAAAATGCATTAATTAGTAATGCGATAGAACCTGTCATAACAACTGGCATTGTACCGATAAAAGAATTTCTCAAGGCAATCAGAAATTTCTGATTTCCAATCTTTGTCGCCACAGGAAATATTGTTTCCTGAATTTTATCCATTAATTTACTGTTCATTTCATGAACCTCCGTATTTTATTACACCACTTTTTAGTGTGCTATTAAATTTTACTTATTAATTGATATGTATTTCCCAGCTATAGTTGCTAATACTTGTCTGCCGTTGAGAGTTATATATCTATACACATAGTCAGGCTCACGGTCTATCTTCTGAGTCGGATCAACCCATTGTAAATTTGATGGTAGAGCAACCGTTGAAAGATCACCACCTCTTTCACCTACTAATCCCTCTTTAGGTAAGACAGTTAGTAACGCGACTTTGCGAGCAATTTTAGCTTCAGGTGTAACATCTGCTCCCAAACGACTATCTTTAGGTACTGCGCTATAGTAGATATTATAAAGTCCTGGGGCCAAATTAGATAGAGCTTCTAAATCATTTTTTCCAGATACTTGTAAATCTACATTTGTGTTACCACCTATATTAGAGAACATATATTCATTTTCAATGGAGAAATCCACATCGTAATTGCTCGTACTTGTTGTAACCCCATTAGTCAAATCTGGACTTTCCCCTTCTCGCATCGTTATATTCCTCACACCACTTAACGATGGAGCAGTATGATAATATGCTTCAGATGCCGCTTTCTGCTCTGCATCTTGATAGTAACGTACGTAGTCTACTAGTAATTCTGTCGAATCTTTTGCCAGATAGTTTCCTGCATTTCGAGCCCAATTCCCACCTGTAGCAAGATTAAATTGAATATATTGTGGTTTATTAAAGCATGAAGCTGCTGCTTCTAAACGTTCATTTCCTTTCAAATACATCGTATTATAGACCACTCCGTCCACATACCATTCAATCCTGTCAGGATACCAATTCATACCAAAAATATGATACTTATCAGAGAAGTCATCTACTAATGACAAATTACCTCCAAGTGCTACTGGGCTATAGCTTCCATCTTTATCGACATCCCCATTTACATAATAGAAGTGTGGAGTGCCATAAATCATTTTATTGCTCTGAGTACCTTCTGCTTTTTCATCCGTATGCTCACCTGTTGGTGCGCCAATTAATTCAAAGATATCTAACTCGCCTGTACTGGGCCATCCATATCCTTGATGCGAAGTTATATCACCATCTAAGATAAAATCAGAGCCAAGTGTCCAAAATGCAGGAAAAGCTCCTTTGCCCTTAGGTAATTTTACTCTTGCTTCAATTCGCCCATATAAAAACTCTTGTTTTCCAACCGTTCTGATACTTCCCGAATCATAAATAACTTGACGAGCGTTATTTTTACCTCGAGGATTCAGGTAACGATCTTCTTCCTTGCGATCTGTTACTCTCAGCACTAAATTCCCATCTTGTACGTAAACATTGTCAGGGCTATCTGTATAATGTTGCTGCTCGTTCCCGCGAACACTACCTAGCTCATATCCCCAGTTGTTTTGATTTAGGTTATCGCCACTGAAATCATCCTCCCAGATGAGCTGATACTCATTTTCTTCAGTTACTACAACATTATCCATACTTGCTGAAATAGCTACATTCTCTTTTGAAAATTGTGGCACCCATTTCACTAGCCCGACAAACGTTTCTGGAGTTGTTGCTGTAAATGAGAAATGTACCTGTGACCATCCATTCTTTTTCCCAGCTACTTCCACTTGTTTCAAGACAGGACCTTGCCCATTATTAATGACTTCCTTGGTTGTTACATACATTCCACCAGAAATCTCCTCTGATTCAATGCGAACCGCTGCCTCTAACGTGTAAGTTTTCCCTACAACGGTAGGAATTTTTTGTAATATGTGTTCATCTAGTGTTCCAGCTAAGATAGTACCATATGTTTCCCCATTGTTGGTAATAGTTTTAGAGTAGCCTCCACTTTTATATTGCCAATTTATTTTATTGGAACAATAATCCCTATCAAAATGACCGTTTGAAATTTTATTCAAATTGGAAACGAATGATTCCTCAGAATTAGACGAGCCAATAGAACCGCGTCCCAACTCAACCTCTTCAGAATAAACCGATATGGGACAGAACAGGCACAAAGTAGCTACAATCATAGACATTGCTGTTTTTCTAGTAAACATACCCAGCTTGGTTACTCTGTTATATGCACTTCGCTTAATCATCTTAACCTACATCCTCCTTATATTTTAGTGCAGTCCACTACTGCCAGAGCTCAAGTGTTACACTTGACATAACCACGATAGATTAGGGTGTTTGCGTAATCTCTTGAAATTATTATATGAGAAGGATTATTACATCTTTACTTAACTCAAGTGTTAAAAATTTAGCCTTCTCCATTCTATTTTTATCAAATGCTAGTCGCATCCAGTTTTATTACCATATTTTAACTGTTCATAAAGACTAACAATTTCCTTTGCTAAATCAACAAAGGTGATACTGGTCATCAGGTGATCTTGACCATGGACTAATAATAAACTGAACGGAATCTTCTGCCCTTGGGCCTCTTTAGTCAACATCCCCGACTGCGCATGGTGCGTGTGAATCAGTTCTTCGTCTGCTATCCTCAATTTCTCTTTAGCAGCAGCAAAGTTTCCTTCTTTCGCTAAGGCAATGGCCTCTACCGCATGAGATTTAGCCGTTCCCCCATGCATAATTAATCCCATAATACTCTCTAATTGCTCATTTTGTTCCATCACGCTCTACCTCATCAACCCCTCTGCAAGTGCTATCACATTGTTCCCGTTCATCATCCCATAATCAACCATAGGAATGACAGCAACTGGAATTTTCTCAGCAAATAATTCTTCCAAATATTTTAATTGATACGCTACTTGAGGCCCCAATAAAATAAGATCTACCGAATGATGTTTAACATATTCTTCTGCCTCTGTTACAGGTAAGGCTAAAATATCTACCTCTAATTTTTTTTCCTCAGCAGCCTGCCTCATTTTTAGAACTAATAAACTAGTGCTCATTCCTGCTGCACATGCTAGCATAATTTGCTTTTTCATAATACTTCTCCTTCTATCTAAGAATCGATCTAGCCATCCTAGTAATGGTATGCCGTCTTCCACGAATAGTGTCACTTAGAGTGTAGATATTCTCTACAGGTGCAACACCGCTATAGCCTGCATCTCCAATATGATGAATATCTACTCCACATATTTTATTTTTTAATGCAATTTCACGGATAAGCGATCTATCTGCACCTTCTTGGCTTGTTCCTATAGCTGACATGACCAACCCCCCTTGCGCGTGGACTTCTTTTGCAATAACAGATAAGTCACTTTCAGAAAAATCTGGGATAGTCCCAACAGCTGGCACTAAAAGAACATCTGCTCCTGCTTCCATAAAATCTCTAGCTGTTGTTAAACTTATGATTTCTTCTGCTGAACCCGAGCTATGCATTTTTCCTGCAATAATCATTCCTGAGAAGAATCGTTTTGCTAAAGATACTGTTTCTACTATCTGCTTGTTACTAACTCCAGTCCCAGGATTTCCAGTTAAACAGACAAAATCAAATCCTAACTTCTCAATTTCCTGAAACGTTCTAGAATTAGCCCTGCGCCCTTCAACTAGTTCCTGTCGACTTTCTCTCATGCTCATCGTTAAGTCTACAGGTTCTAAATTAACTCCGATGGGTCGACCAACTAAACGCCGTAATTCATATATTGGATGTTGCGATACAGGTAGTCCAGCAATATCTGGATGAAAAACATCCATTCCATTTAACAAAATTAAATCTGCGCCAAATGCTGCTGCAATTTCTGAATTGGTAATTTCATCTCCTGTCCATGTTGCTCTTGAAGCAACATTTTCACTCAAGACTGTCCGTCCTTCGCTAGATTTTATAGCTTGTTTGAGCTCTGTCGCAGAAAAAGCTAATATTTCTGAACTTGTAGCACTTAATAAACGTAGGGGCATTCCATTTCCTCCTCCCCTATAGTAAAGGGATAAATAATTCTCTAAATTGTTGGACAGTTGGATTGTCCTGTAGTTTTTCCTGTAAATCAGGCGCGTGTACAAAGGCTGCGAGGGCTGGAGTGACCAGCTTCATCCGCTCATTTTTCCCTGTTGAGGGAGATAACAGAAAGACAAACCGCACCTGGTCATGTTCCTTATCCCAGTAAATCGGATAACGGCAAACAGCTATCACTACCTGTTCTTTTTGAGTCAGTGCCTTTGGCGGATGCGGAAAGGCGAGAACTTCCTCATAGACAACGGAGCTAAGATTTTCCCGAATGGCAATCTGCTTGCGGAAATCCTGTCGAAATTGTAGGTCGTCCCCCTCTTCCAAGCAGTGAATCATCTGGGATAAGACCGTCTCCTTGTCCACCTGCTGATCCAAATACAAGAATTGTGCTTCTTGAAATAATTGAGCTACATCTTCTAACAGATCCCCCTTCTTTTCTACGCTCCTTGTGGTCGCAGTTGGCCCTTCTCTCGTCCAGACCCTCTTGGTCATATGGCTACGAATACGGATAATGTCTTGTTGTTGCAACAAAACACTGACCTTGACCACCGGAACGAGAAAGACTACACTGCTCAAGTCCACCGAGGAGATGATAAAGTCAATGCCTGTCAAGTCTTGCTCAGTTAAATCAAGATAACTCGCAACCTCTACGATGTCTAATTCTGCTGGAAATTCATTTTCCAGTCGATGTTTCAACATCCTAGCACTCCCGTAACCACTAGCACAAACGACTAGGACGCGGTAGCGGACCTGTCCGCTCATTTTCTCCAAAGAAGCCAAGACATGCAAACTAATATAGGCATATTCATCGTCTGTAATGGCTTGACCTTGTAATTCAGGCATAGAAGAGAACACTTCCTTGACTGCCGTAAGAACCTCGGGATACTGGGCTACAATCTCTTCTGTCAAGGGATTGACTAGCTGGATGCCATTGTGAATCCGATGCAGGAAGGGAATAAAATGCACCTTCAATGAATCAAGCAGATGCACATCCAGCTCTAACGGAGTAGCTAGCTGCCGACCCAGTCTTTCCAAGCGTTCTCGTAGGTGTCTTGTCACGCTATCTGCTGCTTGATTGCTACCTGTTTCTTCTTTTCCTCCATGCAAGTGAATGGAAATATACGCTGCTTCGTTCTCCGGAAATTCGATGGAAAAGCGTTCTGCTAAACGTCCTAAAATCCTTGTTGCCACTTGGTATTCTGGACTCTTTTTATCCTCCTGATGGGAAACCAGCTGGACTGGATTGCCCAGCCGAATCCTACTCATCATCAAAGCTAGGTGAACAACTAGATTGTGCAAGACAAAGTCAGGCAATTGCAACTGACCGTTTCGGCATTCATCAATGACAATCATGATAATATCCGAAAAATGACTTTCTTCAAGAACATCGTGCTGGAGTAGAGAGAAAACGGAATTTTGGAAGCTATCCATAAAGAAATAGTCTTTGATAAAATGGCGGATAGCAGGCTCGCTTCCTACGATCTGAATGCCTTTTCTGCTAATCTGAATCTCAAGTCCATAGGGGCGAACTAAGTCCTTAATTTCTGTCAACAGCTGAGACACACTGGTCTTACTCAGGTATAACTCCTGAGATAGGTCCAAAATGGTCGGACTACCTGCCTCCAAAAAAAGTTTATGAATAATGTAGTGACGCCTGTCTGTCGCTTCCTCCAGTTGGCTTACGTCCTTGACCAGCTTATCCGACTGCTGCCATTCCTGCCAGTAGAGCTGAAACTGCTCCTCATCTTGAAAGGACAACTGGTAGCCATAACCTGATTTTGAAATCAGCTCTGCCCCTCTGTTGGCAATTTTATCCTCGATGCTTTGCAGATACTTTCGGACGGTTCGATCGCTCATCCCAATTGCTGCTGCCATCTTTTGACTGGAAATATAATTTCCTTCCTGCCGCAGCAATACCTGCATAATTGCCGCTTCTTTTTTCGTTAGCATTTCTCACCTCCGATCTTCTTGTAAGCCTTTTCTTACTTTCTATTGTACCAAATATTCATCCAGTCTTCACACTGCTTTTTTCCGCAATACTGATGAATTTAACCTTGCAAAGAAAAAAGGAAAGACCCTGCATGGTGATAGCTCGTCCAATCCCAAGCAAGAACCTGTATTTATAAGCGAAGTCATTCTAATCGGGAGCTTCTACTCGTCAAAAATCAAAGTCTGACGTCGTTAGTTGGAAATAAGGACTATGTCATACTCCTCAACTAGTGAGGAGGTTGCTTGCGTTCGCACTATCTAATAAAATGTCGAAAAAGGCTAATATAGAGAGTAATAGAGTATGAGATCCTAGAGAAAATAGTGTCAAGGAAAAACTAGTTGGCTTGCTCTAGACAGAGAAAAAGCTAGGCGCACGGCCTAGCTTCTCAAGTATTTATCACATCGCTGTTTCTTTCAAGGTAAAGTTCTGCCACGGTTGCAGATAATCCAAAATCAGCAAGCTCCACGGTGTGAGTCGGGCGACAACATTGGCTTTCTCGCTGACGGTAAAGGATTTGAGGGCAATCTGCAATTCCCCCTTGTAGCGCAGGTAAGCATCGTTATCAATCACAATCGTCCCTCTACTGACCTCTTTGGACTGTGTGCGCAGTGGAATGCTCTCTTTTTCATACCGTACCCGAGGTTCTGTTGAGCGGATAACGAAATCAGACACATCTCCCCGATACCGATGCGGAAAATCAAGAACAGCCTGTTCTACAGCAGTCAACTTCACCAAAGGCTCATAGGTGAGCCCGATACTGTCTTCCTCCAATACCTTGACGAGACCTGCCAATTCGCTTTCTGCGATAAATTGATTGGAAATCAAAACCGTATCAAACAGGCCTGTCGCTTTCATCACTTCAGTCTGAACCGTCAAAGGTGCATGGCGGATTTCTTCCAAGGTCGGAAGACCTTCTGTCACTGGCCAAGGGCCTTCTGTTGCGGTCGTTGCACTCAGAAAGAGCGCTGTCTCAATCTCTCTTTCGTGATAGAAAGCGGACATGTCTAGGAAATGCTTACGCGAAAGCCCTGTAAATTCATGGGGATAAAAATTGTGGCAGGCAATGATATTCTCCACATTTCCCCCTGCTGCTAGTAACTCTGTCAGCAAGTGCGTATCCGTACTCATATTGAGTTCGATTTTAAGACCATCCGTATTCTGCGTCAAGAGTACCATCTCAGCTAGTGGCAACGCCTCATCCAGTCTGATACCTGCTAGACCAAATTCCTGACATTTTTCCACCAAACAATCTTGCCAACCATTTGCTTCCAAAAAAGCTGGGCTAACATCCGCAATGACCCGAATCCCCTGTTGATTTGCATAGGCAATAATGGATTGATAAAGCTGACCATAATCGCCCATTCCATCTGACAATTGCAGAAGACTCATAAAGAGGCGCTTAGCTCCATACTTGGCAAGTAAATCGATATAAACCAAGGACTGCTTGAGGTCGTATTTCTCAGGATAAAGCGAAAATCCAAGTGCTAGCACAGCGCCTCCTATCTCTCAAAACCGTTGTTTTGACTCAGTTCTTTAAACCAATGACCCGACTTTTTAATCATCCGCTCTTGGGTCTCTAGATTCAGTTCAATTAGACCATAGCGATTCTTATAGGCATTGAGCCAAGACCAGCAATCGATAAAAGTCCAGAGCATATAGCCCTTACAGTTAGCCCCAGCTTCTATCACCTTGTGGAGCTCCACCAAATGGTCGGCGATAAAGTCGATTCGATAGTCATCTTGGATGGCTCCATTTTCGCGGAATTTGTCCTCTCCTTCGACCCCCATACCATTTTCGGTGACAAGCCATTCGATATTACCATACTGCTCTTTGAGATTGATACCAATATCGTAAATGCCTTTCTCATAGATTTCCCAGCCACGGTGCGGATTGATTTTCTTACCAGGCATATCGTAGGGCTCGTAGTAATAATGCGGTGTCAAAGGCTCGTCTTCACTTGGCTGAGTGCTTCTAGCTTGCACGCGTAGAGGTTGATAGTAGTTGACTCCTAGGAAATCAACTGTGTTTTCCTTGATAATGGTCAATTCTTCTTGCGTTGCTAACGGTAGGATGTCATGTTTCTTTAAGATATCCACCAATTCAGGCGGATAAACACCTAGAACAGATGGGTCTAGGAAACTCTTGGTTTGGAACAATTCAGCAATCCGTGCGGCATCTTGGTCTTCTTTGCTATCACTGCGTGGATAGGCTGGAGTCAGATTCAAGACAATGCAAATCCTGTGATCTGGATGTGCTTCATGACAAGCCTTAACCGCTAAGGAACTTGCCAACTGCGTATGATAGGCCACCAAGGCAGCCGCCTTGGCATCGACCACACCAGGCAGATGAAAATCTCCCAAATACCCACATTCGACAGGAACAATCGGCTCATTAAAGGTAATCCAAGTGTCTACGATATCACCAAACAAGCCAAAACAGGTTCTGGCATAGCGCTCGTAAGCATAGACAGTTTCCTTATTTTCCCAGCCTCCCTTTTCTTGTAAGGCATAGGGCAAATCAAAATGATAGAGATTGACAATCAGCTTGATTCCCTCACCCACAATGTCTTGAAATACCTGACGGTAGAAGGCAACTGCCTGCTCATTGACCTCGCCTGTCCCGTCTGCAAGCAAACGTGACCACTGAATGGAGGTACGAAAGACCGTATGCCCCGTTTCTTTCAAAAGTTTGATATCCTCTTTGTAATGCTGGTAGAAGGTAGAGGTATTTTCAGGACCTACCTGATCAAAAAAGCGTTCTGGCTCTCTCTCATACCAAGCGTCCCAGTTGCTTTTGGTCTTACCGTCTCCTGCTACAATCCCCTCACTCTGAGGGCCTGAGGTGGAGCTTCCCCATAGGAAACCTTCTGGAAAACGGTAAATTGTTTTTGCTGTATCTGACATAGTTTCTCCTTTTATAGCCTTTTAGTTTTATTTATACTCAATTAAAATGAACATTTTTTGATACTTTCTTAAGTAGTACGGACGCAAGCAACCTCCTCCAAAGTCGGAGTTTTATTGCTAATTTTCGAGCTTATATCTCGAAAATTTCGTTACTACAAAAGTATCGTCTTTAACACACTGCGTTCGCTCTATTCTCTAACAATAGATGAATTTTAGTGAGTATGGCTACTATACTAGGCAATGCATCGCAAACAAGGCGAATGATAAACCTACTATATCAAAACTGAAAGACTATTCTTGTTTTTAATTCTAGTATAATCCCAGCAGGTTTTATTGTAAATGCTTTCAAACAAGATGTTTTTCCACATTCTTAAGGAAAATCTAAAAAAAGAGTGGGAACAAAAGTCGAAATGCCTACTCTCGACTGTCCCCACTCTTTTTATTTTTTCTAAGAACCTGTATTCATAAGCGAAGCAATTCTAATTGGGAGCTTATTTTACAATAATCAAGGCACTTTTTAAAGGAATACTGACTGTATTTCGAAAAAAAGCAACGATGAGTAGCGCCTGAATAGAGTTGCTAAGCTTTGAATACAGGTTCTAAGATTGGGTATCAACTCGCTGCTAAATGGCCTGCATTTGCGCATAAATCCCCCCACGCGCAATGAGTTCTTCATGGTTGCCTCGCTCTACAATTTCTCCCTTATCAAGTACCAAAATCTGATTGGCATTTTGAATGGTAGACAAGCGGTGGGCAATAATAAAGGTTGTCCTTCCCTCTTTCACAACTTCCATGGCATGCTGAATAATTTCTTCGGTTTCTGTATCAATGTGCGAAGTTGCTTCATCCAAAATCAAAATCTTCGGATCTGAGTAGAGGGTACGGGCAAAGGCAATCAACTGCCGCTCCCCACTGGAAAACGCAGCTCCTTTTTCCACCACAGGCTCATCAATTCCTTTCTCCAGACGACACAACAAATTCTTTGCACCGACCTTCTCCAAGGATTCCAATACCTTCTGTCGATCCATCTCCTCGTCGTTCATGCTGACATTGCTGGCAATGGTTCCTGTAAAGAGGTAGGGGTCTTGCAGGACAATGCCCATGTAACTGCGGACACTTTCTCGTCGATAGTCTCTGATATCTTGCCCGTCAATCTGGACACTTCCTTGTTGCGGATCATAAAAGCGATAGAGCAGGTTCATAATGGAGGTCTTGCCCGATCCGGTATGACCGACAAGGGCACTGGTCTCACCCTTTTCCACCTCAAAGGAAATATCCTTCAAAATGGGCTTCCCTTCTTCATAGGCAAATTGGACTTGGTCAAAGACCACACGACCATCTGTCACGATAAGACTTTCTTCATTATCGTCTTCAACGGGCTCTTCCAATAAGGCTAACAAGCGTTTCCCTGTTTCTAAAGAACGCAGCATATTAGGAAACAGCTGTACCATGCGCCCCATCGCATCAAAAATATTGGAAACATAGTTGATATACACGAAGAGCAAGCCGGCTGTCAAGTACCAATGTCCCTCTAAAAATTGCTGACCGATAATCGTTAAAACCAGGGTAATGACCAAATATTTGACCAATTCCGTCATATTCCATGATGCAATGGATTGGGCCCAGATGACTCGATTTTCTGCCTGTTTCATCTTAGTAGCCGTCTCTTCAAAATCCTCCATAATGGCGTCTTCCTGACCATAAAGCTGAATCAAACTTGCACCATTCATTGCTTCATTGACCTTGGTATTGATGTCACTTCTGGCATCGTAAAAATCTTTCATCGGTTGGTCTGTCAAGCGTTTGTATAAAAGCTGCAAACCATAAAATACCGGCAATAAAGCTAATAGAACCAGTCCCAGATGGACATTCATATAAAAAATAATCCCGTAGGTAAAGGCCAAATGGACAGCATTATTAAAGATATAAACTAAGGTTGCATAGAATTGATTGCGCAGGGTCTCCGTATCGTTTACAATCCGTGTCGCAATTTTTCCTGCTGGTTTGTCATCAAAGTAAGAAATCGGTAAACGTTGCATACGGTCGTAAGCACGATTGCGCAAGATTTCCGCAATCCGATTGGCACAGTGCATCAGAATACGTGTCGATAGATAAAAGAACAACGCACCCACAATATTAAAACCTATATAGACAGCTAATTGCCAGAGAAAATCTGCTTGTTCAAAGGGCAATCCCTTGCTCAAGTCTGTAATCGGTCCATCGATGATTCGTTGCAAAAGGATTGGCGATAGACGCACAAAGATTGAGGCGCCAAGATAGATAAGAATCCCGAGACCAAATAGGCCTTTGACATGGCGAACTTCTTTTAATAAAGTCATCATTACTCTCATGCTCCTCCTCCTTCCTGACTTTGCTGACGTTGGTATTGCTCATAATACCAACCTTTGTTTGCTAATAGTTGTTCTGGCCTTCCTTCTTCGACAACGCGACCGTCTTCTAGCACCAAAATCCAATCCGCATGTTGGACCGCAGACAAACGATGGGTCACAATGATATTGGTTTTACCCTCACGCTCCCTTTGGATATTTTCAATAATTTGGCGTTCCGTTCTCGCATCCACCGCAGATAATGAATCATCTAAAATGAGCAATTCTGGATTTCTCAAAAAGGCACGAGCAATCGAAATCCGCTGTTTTTGTCCACCTGAAATCGATACCCCACGCTCACCAATCATGGTGTCCATTCCCTCAGACATACGCTCTAAGTCCTTGGTGAAATCTGCCGTTTCAATCGCCTGAGCAATTTCCTCTATCTGACTACCGACCTTACCAAGAGCGATATTTTCTCGTACCGTCTTGGAAAACAAAATATGCTCCTGTGGCACATAACCAATCTTACTTTCAATCGAAGCCCGCTGGAAATCCAGTACAGATTGACCGTTGATAGTAAACTCTTGTGTTCCAATAGGATATTGGCGCAAGAACTGACGAACTAAGGTTGTTTTTCCTGAACCAGTTTTTCCGACAATCCCAACTGTCTGACCGGCTTTCAAGGTCCATGAAATTCCTGTTAAACTATTGCGTTCCGCCTGAGGATACCGAAAATCATAATTCCTAAAGGCTACTTCCTGCAGACTTACAAGTAGGTCCTTGCCATCTTCTTCCATATCATCACCAGTTTCCACCAGCTCCTGCAATTTGGCAAAAGAAGTTTTTCCGGTCTGATAGACCAAAATAAAGTCTGACAACATCCAGAACGGCTCCAACAACGTCACTGTATACAGTTGCAGAGCAATCACCTGACCAAGCGATACCTGATCCCGCTCCAAGAAAACCGCTCCCATACTAAGAATCGCTATGGTCGCAAGTCCTAATAAAATGGTTACTAAGGGATTGTACAAGGATTGAAAGACCATAATATTGTCCCCTCCTTGGGCTAACTTACGCGTGCGTTCTTGGAATTTACGCTCTTGTCGTTCTTTCTTACTGTAGGCTCTTGTTACACGAATCCCTTCAACAACTTCCAAGACTTCATCATTGAGACCAGCTACTGCTTCACGATTAGCCTCAACAGCCTTATCCTGCTGCTGACCGATAATATAGATTGCCGCAACCAATATCCCCATTGGAACCAAGGCAACAAGGCTAATCTGCCAAGAGATGACTAACATGGTCGGAATGATAAAAGCGATCATCCCACCTGCATAGACCACAATCATCAGACCATAACCCACCATGTCCATCAAGCCTTCCACATCAGTTGAAAAGCGAGTCATTACATCGCCTGAGCGAAATTTTTCATAAAAGGGAGTCCGCATCACAACCAGTTTCCAAAAAGAACGTTGCTGCATCTCAAACTTAAACCGCACAGATGACTGGAATAACTTCACATGCCAAATATAGCCTGTAATATAGCTTAAAATTGTTACCCCTAGTAGAATCAACATATCCTGTATCAAACTGGCTTCTGTCAAGGTCTGCTGACTAATCTTATCCACCAACCCTTGAATAATCTTGGTTGGCACTAACAAACTAACATCATATATAATCAAGGTAATGGCAACCAGTAAATACAACCACTTGTGCTGTCTTACATAGCGCATAATAAATCCTATCATTTTCTCCTCCTTAAAATCTCATCATCTTTCAGTTTTGCTTTCATACTGGGCAAGACAAGTTCACCTTGTAGTAATGAAAGTCGAAAGACTAGAAAGCACACAAAAAACCCGAGATAGAATTGCTCCATCCCGAGTCCCTCAAGTCCACAAAAAGACACTAAGGTCGATACTTAGAAAGGAGTCCATTCTGAAAAACATAACTGTTCATTACTGCATTGTTGTTCATTTTTATTCTCCTTTCATTTATTATATATTCATCATTGTAACAGAATATAGTAAGAAGTCAAGAATTGACTGGCTTTTTTTCGAAAATAGTTTCACATTTTAAATGAAACACCCTACTTGTACATAAAAATGAGTATACAGCCTCCTATCGTTCATTTGCTATTTGTTATACTGTTATCAAGCACTGTTTACTCACGACTAATCCAATCACCTATCACTGTCAAAAGTATTTGATTTCAACCTACTGTATCCATCTCGTCATTTTAGCAAAATTTTAAATAACAAAAAAACCTTATTTTACAAAGGTTTTTCGCACTATAGTATGCTAGTTGCCGGGATTGAACCGGCGACCTCATCCTTACCATGGATGCGCTCTACCGACTGAGCTAAACCAGCAATACTCCAATAGTATACCAAGAACACATCTATTTGTCAATCGGTCTAGCAACATTTTTTTGCTCTTAGCTACGACCTATTCTTATAATTGCACTTTATCATGCAACCCTCTCACCACCTTATTTTACTTGCACTTGATTTTCCGAGTCTTTTCATATACACTAAAGATATAGAAAAAGGAGGCTAACGATGCTTATTGGTATTCCAAAAGAAATTAAAAACAACGAAAACCGTGTGGCTCTGACACCTGCCGGAGTCCAAAGTCTAGTTGCACAAGGACACAGGGTCGTCATCGAGAGAGGAGCTGGACTTGGTTCTGGCTTTACAGATGCAGATTATGAAGCACAAGGGGCAAAAATTCTCTCTACGCCAGCAGAAGTCTGGGCGAGCGAGTTGGTTGTCAAAGTCAAGGAACCACTCACTCAAGAATACGGCTTCCTCCGCAACGATTTAGTCCTTTTCACCTATCTTCACATGGCTGCAGCACCCGATTTAGCAAAAGCTATGCTCACTAGTAAAACGACTGGTATTGCTTACGAAACTGTAACAGACAATGGACAATTACCGCTTCTCACCCCTATGAGTGAAGTTGCTGGTCGTATGGCTGTTCAAATCGGAGCGCATTTCCTAACCAAACAAGCAGGTGGATCTGGAGTCCTTTTAGGCGGTGTACCTGGTGTACCTAAAGGGAAAGTAACCATTATCGGTGGCGGTATCGTCGGAACTCATGCAGCCCGTATCGCGCTAGGGCTTGGCGCTCAAGTAAGCATTTTAGACATCAGCGCCAAACGCCTCTCTGTTTTGGAAGAAGTCTTTGGCAATCAAATCCAAACCTTGATGTCTAACCCATTTAATATTGAAGCAAGCGTAAAAGATGCAGATGTTGTCATTGGAGCAGTCTTACTTCCCGGAGCCAAAGCACCAAAATTAGTCACAGAAAACATGGT
This sequence comes from Streptococcus handemini, assembly GCF_040984445.1. NCBI lineage: Bacteria > Bacillati > Bacillota > Bacilli > Lactobacillales > Streptococcaceae > Streptococcus > Streptococcus handemini. Next base: position 8,730 of record NZ_JBFRYH010000003.1, on the reverse strand, counting down.
CAAACAAATGCGTCCTGGCTCTGTCATTGTCGATGTAGCCGTTGACCAAGGGGGAGTTGTTGAAACTGCTGATCGTGTAACAACTCATGATGAACCAGTATATGAAAAATACGGTGTTCTCCACTATGCAGTGGCTAACATTCCAGGAGCTGTTGCTCGTACTTCTACCATTGCCTTAACAAATGTCACCTTGCCTTATATTATCAAACTGGCTAACAAAGGCTTCAAACAAGCTATTTTAGACGATGCTGGTTTCAAACAGGGTGTCACGACCTATCAAGGCCTCATTACTAATGCTGCCGTTGCTGCTGGCCTCAATCAAGACTACACAAGTATTGATGAACTGATTTAAACATTTATAACCAAACTTATAGAATAAAAGCGAACAAGATTTCTGTTTTGATAAACAGAAATCTTGTTCGCTTTTATAGTAGTTTACTCATCTTTGTTGCTCTTCTTCTGGCTCATAAGCTCTGATAATTTCCGCAACAACAGGGTGGCGGACAACATCTTTGGCTGAAAAATGCACGAAATCGATCTGCGGAATCTTCTTTAGCTTCTCCGTCGCGTCAATCAACCCAGACTTGACATTGCGCGGCAGGTCAATCTGACTGCTATCGCCATTCACAATCATCTTGGAGTGAAAACCAAGTCGGGTCAAAAACATTTTCATCTGCATAATGGTCGTATTTTGCGCTTCATCCAAGATGACAAAAGCATCTTCCAAGGTCCGACCACGCATATAGGCTAGGGGCGCAATCTCGATAATCTCACGCTCCATCAAGCGCGTCGTCTGATCCTTCCCTAAAATCTGATATAGGGCATCATAAACAGGACGAAGATAGGGATCGACCTTTTCTTTCAAGTCCCCCGGTAAAAATCCAAGGCTCTCTCCTGCTTCTACCGCAGGACGGGTGAGGATAATCCGCTTGACTTGTCCACGCTTTAGGGCAGTCACGGCAAGTGTCACCGCAAGAAAGGTCTTTCCTGTCCCTGCTGGCCCAATTCCAAAGACAATGTCATGGTCCTTGATACTGTCCACATACAGTTTTTGCCCCAAGGTCTTGACCCGAATAGGCTTACCATAGTGGTCTTTGATAATTTCTTCTTCATACAAGGCTACAAATTTCTCAATCTCATCATTTTTAGCCATGGAAATAGCCGTTACCACATCTGGTAGTTGAATGGTCAAGCCACGATGAATTAAAACGAGTAAGGACTGAATAACCAACCGTGTCAACTCAACATCAGTTAGCTCTCCAATCACCTGTACCACTTCTGTACGCGCATGAATCACCACGTTCAATTCTTGCTCCATAAGACGCAAATGACGTTCATTTGACCCAAATAAGCTCAGCATATCATCTGGGTGAGACAGGGAAATATCAATTGAATATTCTTGCAATAGCGTGCTCCTTTACCGATCTTTTTTCTATTATACCAAAAAAACGTCCAAGGGGACGTTTTTTATAGGTCAGAAATGACTAATCTTTTACATTTGGTCACGGGTAGACAATACAATGTGCCATAAGAGTCAATGAGCTAGATAGTCTTCCCATATTCGATCAAAGTCTGACATGAAAAAGCTAAAACTTGCCCGCTCTTCCAAAAAACGACTCACTTCATCAAAATGATCTGATTGCTTTGGAAAATCTGCTTCTTCAAAGGCCAAATCAGCTAAAATAGCAACTGGTTCATGACTTTTAGGATTGCGCTGGGTCATCAGCCAACTATAAAAACTTTTTCTCATGACTGCTCACTTTCCGCTTATTTTCTTCTACGACGACTGCGCCTTGGACGATAGCCAGTCTCATCTCTCATCAGACGCTGATTCTGTTCCTTATGGCTGATACTCAAAATCCATACTAACAAAGTAGCTACCAATAAGAACACTCCTACTCCCCATATCCATGGTTTTTTAAGTAGCTCTCCCAACGTAACTTTTTCGTTTAATTGTTTCTGCGCCATTTTTATCCCAGATACATCTTCTACAGTCATGCCGTCTGAAATCATTGGGCTAACAGTCTCTAAGCCATTATCAACGCGTAATTGGTCGTTTTCAATCGTATAAGTTGGTGTTTGTCCCTTACGAATTGTCGCATAAAAATCTGAAGCTAGTTCATAATTTTTTCCATTGATGAGCTGCTTGCCTGCATCTAACACCTTACGGTATTCATAATCTGCATAGGCTTTTTCCAACAAGGCATTGCCAAACGGATGACGATAGTATTCCCCATCTTGATCAGACCAGTCACCAACTCCCATAATAAGACTGATCAATCGTTGGTCTCCACGCTTCGCCGTTGCAATATAGTTAAAAGCTCCTCGCGGACTAGAACCTGTTTTCAATCCATCGACCCCTTCAATGCCATATCGAGCACCTGGCAAGGAATAGTTATAGGTTTCAAAGGTTTCTTCATAAGGAGTTCCTGCTTTCACCGTCACCACAGGATGCTTAGTATGCTCCAAAATCCCTGGGTAATTCTTTAAGAAATGGTAAACCAGAATGGATAAATCTCTCGCCGTTGTCTGGTTAGCGGCATCATGGTCATACCGTGTTGGATTATAATACCCCTGAAAAGAGCTAGCTGAAGCGCCACTTGCATTATACCAATATGTATTTTTCATCCCTAACTCTTGAGCTTTCGCATTCATCATATCAAGAAAAAGATCTGGATCATTATTTGATAGATAATTGGCCAGCATGACCGTTGCTGCATTAGAAGACGGGACAGCCGTCATCGTTATCAATTCCTCGACGGTATAATCAACTCCCGCAATAATCTTATTATTTGAAATTTCATAGATACCCGCAATGGCCTGATCAGTTTCTGTCGCCGTGATGACCGTATCTTCAGTCAATTTCCCTTGACCAATCGCCTCATAAACGAGGTAAAGTGTCATCACCTTACTCATACTGGCAGGGTCACGAACTTTATCAGGATTATCCTGCCAAAGAACAGCCCCCGTATTTCCATCTATAATGATTGAAGATTTAGGTCGGTTGACTTCACTGACCTCATAACCTGCCGCCCGTGTAATATCCATCAGTTCATCAGCCCAAACAGGAACCGAAACGGTAGACAACAACAGCACTAAACACCATGCTAAAACTTTCTTCACTCTCAATCTCCTTTCTTTTAATGATTGAACGAATACCATGTACAAATGGTGGCAACTAGATCAATTCTGTCCCTAATTCGTCCTGCTTAATTTTCCCAGCCTTCATCAAGCCTCCGAGAGCTTTTTTAAATTGACCTTTTGAAATCCCAAATGTAGTCTTAATCTCGTCTGGAGATGATTTGTCATTTAAAGTCATAAAACCACCATTGCTCTCCAAATAGGTCAAGACCATCTGCGCATCATTTTCGAGCATCTCAAAGGAACGTGGCTTAACAGACAAGTTTAAGGTTCGATCTACCTGTCGATAACCGATAACCCGCACCTGCAATTCCTCTCCTAAACGCGGCTCTGTATAGCGCTCGCTTGGGTGAATAAAACCTAACATATTGTTATCTGGTAGGTAGACAAAGGTCCCACTCAACTTCAGACGATAGACAATAGCGCGTAGGTTTTGGTTTTGCATATTGTCATAGGCATAGCCAGCCAAACGCTGGAAATCTTCTTGGAAGGCTGGAAGCGCCCAAATGCGGTCTCTTTTATCCACATCATATCGGACATACAATTTGTCACCTTTTTTGGGCCATAGTTCTTTGATTTCTGGCAACACATCTAGTGACACAACCACTTGCTTATCCGGTAAACCAGTGTCCAAAAAGACACCTAAATCACGGCGAACTTCTGTCACCTCTCCCCAGCCAAAATTGGTACGGGTCGCAGTTACCTCTTTGGTCGTTAAACGGAGTTTTTGCTTCATATCTGTGTAAACAAAGCCTTTCACAGACTCACCTAGTTGGTGTTCGCCCTCCTCTTTTGCAAGTGCAAAGGTCAAGCCTTCCTTTTGGACAAAGTAATATTCCTTGTTCTCATCTGTCACAAGACCTGTGATAACCGTTGCTAATAATTGATTCATTTTTTATTTCCTATTTCTACTATAAGGGAGTTCTTCAACCATCGGTATACAAACTAGAACTCGCTCATTCATTCTGATGATAAATGCCCCTATAACGCTAAAAGGGCTAAGGGTTTCAGCCTCGCCCATAGATTTTTCTTAGAACCTGTATTCATAAGCGAAGTCATTCTAATCGGGAGCTTATTTTACGATAATCAAGGCGCTTTTTTGAAGGAATACTGACCATATTTCGAAAAAAGCAACGATGAGTAGCGTAAAATAAGTCCTGAATAATGTTGCTGAGCTGTGAATACAGGTTTTTATACTTCTAAGAGTTCTTTTTCCTTCTCAGCCGTCATTTGATCAATTTTCTTAATGGCATCATCGGTCACTTTTTGAATATCTTTTTCAAGTGTTTTCAAATCATCTTCTGTAATTTCTTTGGCTTTTTCCGCTTTCTTTGCTTCATCCATGGCATCACGACGAATGTTGCGGATAGCTACTTTAGAATTTTCTCCAACCTTCTTCACATCTTTTGCTAAGTTTTTACGTGTTTCTTCTGTCAAGGCTGGAATGACCAAGCGAATAACTGTACCGTCAGATTGCGGTGTTAAACCAAGGTCAGAAGCGTTAATCGCACGCTCAATATCTTTCAAGATAGACTTATCAAATGGCGTAATCAATAGAACACGCGCTTCTGGCACCGTAATCCCTGCCAACTGGTTAAGTGGGGTGTCTGCCCCATAGTATTCAACTGAAATACGGTCTAGTAAACTGGCATTGGCACGGCCTGCACGAATATGGCTAAACTCACGTGCCAAACTTTGGTGCGAATGTGCCATGCGCTCTTGCGCTTTTGAAATAATTTCTTTTGTCATAAAATCTCCTTTATTTTGCTTCTTTGTTATTTGAAACCGTTGTTCCAATTGGCTCGCCAAAGACCACTCGCTTGATATTGCCTGGCTCATTCATATTAAAGACAACAAGGTCAATGTCATTGTCCATCGATAAGGTAGAGGCTGTTGCATCCATGATTTTCAAGCCACGGCTAATCACTTCTCGGTGAGTCAACTCGTTAAATTTCACAGCATTGGCATCCTTTTTCGGATCCGCATTATAGACACCGTCTACCCCATTTTTCGCCATCAAAATCGCATCCGCCTGAATCTCAGCTGCACGAAGGGCTGCTGTTGTATCCGTTGAAAAATACGGAGACCCAATTCCTGCACCAAAAATCACAATTCTGCCTTTTTCCAAATGGCGCAAGGCACGTCCACGAATATAGGGCTCAGCGACTGATTGCATAGCAATGGCTGTCTGTACACGAGTGTCAACACCAAATTGTTGTAATGCATCTGCCATAACCAAAGCATTCATCACTGTTCCAAGCATACCAGTATAGTCTGCCTGAACACGATCCATACCAGCTTCTGCGGCTGGCTCGCCACGCCAAAGATTTCCACCACCAATTACCAAAGCAATCTGAACACCTGAAGCAGCCACTTCTTGAATTTCTTGCGCCATTTTTTGAACAGTTGGAATATCAATTCCGACACCACGTTCACCAGCCAGGGCTTCTCCAGATAATTTTATAAGAATACGTTCATATTTTGGTTTCATCGTCCTACTCCTCTATTCTATCTTTATCATTTTATCATAAAATTTTCATTTTATGTAGTCTGATGAGCAGATAAAAAAGAAAAATCTCACGAAGGAGACTTTTCTATGAAATATGTAATTTTTCTCGCAAAGCAACGGCTCGATTGCCAAGCAAGCTATCCAGTTGACGGGTCTTCAGGGTTAAGATTCCGAAAATCAGAATTCCAGCAAATCCTGCAATTCCCACATGAATCGCACTGGACACATAGCCTGTTGGTGGGAGTATGCGACTCACCCCCCATTCTACCAAGAAGACGACCAGTGCCATCGCCAGAGTAACTACCGAAATAGTTACAAAATCTTTCTTAATCCTTTTCTCTTCCAATGGAATGACGCGATTAATTCGACGATAGAAGAAATACGTCGTTACTGCTAGACCAGCTGCCGATGATAAAAGTGGACCATACACCCGGAAAAGGAAAATGAAGGGAAGCTGCAAGAGAATTTTCACCACAAGTCCCAGTGTAAAGAAGAAGATAGCCCAACGATTTTCAAAAATCGCCTGAATGACAACTCCTAAAACAGCGTACAGACCTTGTAACAAAATCAAGAACAAATTCCCTACAAATAATGCAATCGCTAGGTGTTCTGATTGACCATAAAAAACAGTGTAAAGCGGATACGCAATGAGCACTGCTCCAACAACCGCAGGAATGACCAGGATAAAGAGCATTTGCAGATTATCTGTAATTAAACGCGCCGTCCCCTTGTAATCCTTTTCGATAAACCTAGCTGTAATCAGAGGAATTGCCACACTTCCGATAGAACCTGCAACACCAATAATCAGCATGGTAATCTTGCTGGGATTTGCCGTCATATATGTATACCAAACCAGCAACTCCTTTACTGACTCTCCGGTAAGAAAGTGCATAAATTTGACAAAAGTAATCTGATCGATAAACTGAAAAATCTGGAAGGCACAGCCGATTACAATTAGCGGAATCGCTTCTTTCACTGTCTCAATAACCAACGGCTTGAGCTGAATTTCCGAAGCAACAGACTTACTATGGTAAATCTTGGAAATCAAGCCACGTCGGTGCATAATGTAAAGCAGTACACCAATGCTGGCAAGCATTCCGATAAAGGCACCAAATGTTGATTGAATAACTGCTTCATGATAATTTCCAGACCCTAACTTCATGATATAGAAGGTCATCAAGAGAATCCAGATGACCCGAACCACCTGCTCCGCAATCTGACTAAGCGCATATGACTTCAAATCATTGATCCCTTGGAAGAAACCACGCACAATGCTCATCGCCGGAAAGATAAAGAGAGGAGGTACTAAACTGTGCATAATAGGAATCAAGAGAACCTTTGACCCTGATAAGTCTGCCAATAATGGAGACGACAAATACATAATTCCAGCAAATACTGCGCCTAATACCAGCATGAGTTTAAAAATTTCTCGAACAAGATAGTAAGAAATGTCCTCACGTCCCAGAGTATTGTACTTGGCAATCTGCTTTGCCACTGCAGTTGGTAGGCCAACTGTCGAAATCAAAAGAAAATTAGCATATACTTGATAACCCATATTAAAAAGGGCATTCGCAACAGCCTTGTCTTGCCCCAGCCACATATACCAAGGAATTACATAAATCACTCCTAGTAGACGACTGATAAAATTACCAGCTGTCAACCAGGTCATCCCTCTGACCAGCGTTTCCTGCTGTGTCTGCCTTGTTTGTTCTAACATAATGCTCTCTTTCATAATTTACTAACCTGAGTCCTTATTATAAACTTTTCCTTGTAACTTGTAAAACAGGAACATTTAAGATATAATAAAATGAGTCTTAAGAAGGAAAAAATGAATGAATGAACAAACATGCTTATTTAATAATTTCCTACGATAAATTTGAACAACTTGCCTTTCAAATTTCTCTCCTCGATGATCCACGAAATGATATTTTTATCCATATGGACCAGCGGACTGCTTTCACCAAAGCAGACCAAGAGAAATTGATTGCTGTTGCAAAACACTCCACTGTCTATTTTACATCCCGTATTGCCGTCCACTGGGGACATTTTTCATTGGTCGAATGCGAGCTAATCCTCTATAAAGCTGCTGCTGAAAAAGGCCCCTATGCCATGTACCACTTGATGTCTGGTGCAGATATGCCTCTCCAATCACAAGATAGGATTCATGACTTTTTCTCAGATAAACTAGACAAGATTTTCATCACCCGTTACAACCAAGAAGAGGCGAAAACATTAAAGTTTCATAAGTTAGTCGAGCACTATCACCTCTTTAGAAAAATCGATCCTAGACAGCTCGCTCCACTTCCAAGGAAACTGCTTCGAGCCTATCAGATTGCCGAAAACAAAATTCAGACCGCTCTTCACATCGACCGCCTACATGGCAAACGAGAAGAAATGGGATTCGACGGCTTTTCCGAGTGGAAATCAATAGGACACGATGTTCTACTCGCAACTCTTGCCAATGAAGATTGGATTCGCAAGCAATTTCGCTTTACTTTTTGTTCAGACGAATACTTCTTCTCCATGCTCTTAAAACGGGTAGGAAGGCTAAATTATATCTACCATTATGAACCCGTAAATGATATCCCCGACGAATTGCAAGGCAATCTTCGCTACATCAACTGGTGGGATGGACATCCTTATGAATGGACAGACTCCGAAACTGACTTAGCTCAGCTTGACAAGGGGATTGCCCTCGGCCACCTCTTTTCACGTAAATTTAATCTAGAAAAATATCCTGCTTTAAAGGAATATATTTTAGATAAAGTAACAAAATCGTAACCAAAAATCACACAAGCCTATGATATACTCCCCATATAGTAGACAGTGAAAAAACCAAAATTCACTAGACACTATAAGGGGAGTTTTCACATGTCCAAAAGAAGTCCAAAATCAGTAGAAGAAAAGTTAGAAATTGTTTGCTTATTACTTCACCAAGAACAGTCGCTTACCCAACTTAGTAAACACTATCAGGTCGATCATCAAACAATCCAGTCTTGGAAAATGAAATATGAGGAGTTCGGTATAGACGGTCTTAAGGAGAGTCGAACTTGGAAACACTATTCGTCTGAGTTAAAAGA